>DAOWER010000081.1 GCA_030638405.1 Candidatus Eiseniibacteriota bacterium
ACTATCTCGGGGAACGTCGGCAGGTCCGGATCGCCTATGCCGAGGTCGACGACGTCGGCACCCGATTCCGCCAGTTCGTTCTTGACCCGGTCGATCTCCACGAAAAGATACGGAGGAAGCTTGCCCAGTCTCTCCGAACGTCTGATTGGGCTCATTGTCCTTGTTTCCATAAGGGGTCATCCACAGGGGCCGTCTGTTCGCCGGATGCGACGTGAGCGTATCCCGCAAATTCGCGGGGTGTCAAGCGGAAAGGGGCCGCTCGGGCGTCCCGGAGCGCGCAGCTCCGGCGGCGCGCAGCGCCCGCAGCGGCAGCGCCCGTGGCGGGACCGCCCGTGGCCGGACCGGCAGTGGCCGGACCGCCAGATGGAAGCCCGGCCGACAACGCGTGCCGGCCGGGCTCACTGTCACAGAAGCGTTCTCTGCAGATGAGCGGTTCCTACTGGTTCTCGAGCTCCGCCATCTTCTTCAGGAACTCGGCGTCCTCCCCTTCGTCCGACCTCACCGGCGCCGGATAAGGGTAGTAGATGCCCGTCGTCTGAGCGAACCAGAACCTCTCGCCTCCATCCGCGCCGCCTGTCATCTGGCCAACGAGGTAGTAGGTGTAGGTGCCACTGCTGGTGACGTCGAAGGTGCTGTGGACAGAGAACGTCCTGTCCAGGTCAAAGTCTGCGACGATGTCAGCGGGCACCTCCCAGCAGACCCGATCGTAGACGTTACCCATCGACGTAGGCGTCGTCGAGTGGCCAAGATAGAGGACATCCTTGATGCCGGTCTGATGGTAGAACTTGAACCACACATTCGACGTCACGACTATGTGCCCGGGACCCGGCACGTCAAGCGTCACCTGGGCATTGTCGTACTGCGTGACGGTACCGCCGACGTACGTGGTGGAACTCTCATTGTGCGTGTCGATGATGTTAGGCGGACCCCACTCCGCGTTGCCCCACGAGTCTGCGCAGCGCAGCACGTAGCCCTCGACGGGATTATTGGCGAACCAGATGCCCTCACCAATCATGAGCGTGTCGGGCACGATAGCGTTGTTCGCCGCGACGAACAAGCCCTCGACCCTCATGCTGTCGCGGACAATCGCGGGTCCGTCGAACTCGCCAGCGTAGCCGTCCCCGTTGGCCACGCCCCTTATGGCCGAGCCGCTGCCGCTGTGCCAGCCAAGAACCGCGGGGCCCGTGCCGTTGTGCGTCCCGTAGAGCGAGGCCGCCGTGCTGCCGGCGTTGTTGGTGACGAAGTAGCCGCAGATGTTTGGTCCCGTGTTCGTGATCTGGAATGCGTTCCCGCTGGTCCCGTGGGCCCCCGCGTAGGGCAGGTTGAGCCCGTTGTCCGCACCCAGCGACTGGAACGCCGACGGCACGCTCGCCAGCTTCAGGCGCGGCTCGAGCATCTCACCGTTGACCCACAACTGAAGGTAGTAGGGCGGGGTGTCGAACGCGGGGAGTCCGCCGATGACGCCGCCGAGCTCGATATTGAACCACCCGTCCGTGATCACGGCGGCCACGTGGGTCTCCGGACCCCAGACGTTCGCGCCTGCGATTTCAGCATTGAACATCTCCGCGGTGACCGCATAGGTCGCGTTCACCGGCTCCCCGGTGCCCGCGTCCGCGATGTATCCCTGGAACCAGATGGTCTCCTGGATGTCCCTCAACTGATTCGGATCTCCGAACACCGCTCCCTCGCCGAGCGCCATCGATGTCGCTCCCGCGGCTCCGGCAAGGCCCAGCGCCAGAACAAGAACGGTGAGCATTGCCGCGTTTGTGACAGTTCTCACAGACATTCCGTTGCCCTCCTTGGTTACGTCTCTCCCCGGGTTCGATACTCACGGACTCGACGCTATCTCAGGTAGACCAGCCTGCCGGTCTCGCGCACACCCGCGGCCTCGAGCGCCATGAAGTAGACTCCCGATGCCACTCGCTGGCCCCGGTCGTTCGTGCCGTTCCACGTCACCGTGTGGCGACCCGGCCGCACGGCGTCCGTGTGGAGCGCCTTCACGACGCGCCCGGTGATGTCGTAGATCCGGAGGCTGATGCCCCGAGATGCCGAGGCGACATCGAGCTGAATCACCGTGCCATCGCTGAACGGGTTGGGACTCGCGTTGTACAACCGAGTGACGAGCGTGCCGTCCGTCCTCAACATCACCGGCTCGCCGACTATGTCCTCGCTGCCGTCGCCGAGTACACCCCGCAGCTCATACCAGAACGTCGAGCCCGGCCACACCGTCGTGTCCTCGTAAACGCCCGGGGAGAACGGCGGAAGAACGTCCTCGTTCAGCTTCTCGAAGGGACCATCTTCGGCCCAGGCCCTGTAGATGTTGAAGCCCGAGATGTCTCCGAGCGACTCCACGGTCCACCTCAGAGTCACGGTGAGCGGCTCGGTCTCCATCGCCACAAAAGCCCCCTCGACCGGAGTGACACTGCAGCCCCACAGCGCGAACGAGGCGCTCTGGGCGCTGCCGACGAACGGGCCTCCCGTTCGGGAGACCATCTCGAAACTGGCCGATGAAGCGTGAGAACCGCCGTCAGCCGGTGCCGCGGCGGTCGTGCTCCACGTACGGAGCTCGAACGCGGCGCCCGCGGACAGCGCGAACACGAGAAGAGCGACCAGCGCCAGCGCGACGCATTTCGCCTTCACGGCTTCCCCCCTTTCGCTTGTGCGGGATCAGGTCTCGGGCGCGGCCCAGGTGAAGTCGCGCCGCACGTGTCTGTCCTCCGGACCTGCCGGCGGCCCGACGGTCCACGGAGTCTGATCCGCCACGCACTTCGGTACCACTGCTCAGTGCAAACTCACGACACGGCGCAAGATAGGCGCACGCAAGACCAGCTGTCAAGGCCGAAGTTCGTTCAGGGCGTTGTGGACGGCGCCGGCGTTGCTGGTATAATGGCGCGCCGCAGCGCACGGTCGTGCGGCTTCGCAGCGGTCACCCCGTTCACCGGAGCGCCCCGACGTGAAGAGCACCCTGACCAGCATCATCGAGGATGCCGAGCGCTCGTCGCTGCACTGGGGGTACGTCGCCGTGACGTTCCTCGCCATCGTGCTCGCGCGGAATCTGCTCGAAGGCGCCCTCGGACCCAACGGAGCCATCGGGTCCGTCTACTTCACCTCCCCTTCCTCGCTGATGGTGCTTGACCACTTCGTGCTCGTCTACGTCAGTCTCTTCCTCTCCTTCTCGCTGCTGCTGTCCGCAGTCACTCGAGAGCGCATAGGGGCGGTCATGCGGGTCGTGACCCCGGCGTGGGCGCTCCTGCTGCTCCCGCCCGTGCTCGACTACATTCTCACCTCGGGCGAAGGCATGAAGATAACCTACGTCCTCGAGCTCAGGCCGGTCGTTCTGCGCTTCTTCGACCCGCGGGCGTCGTTCGCGACCGTCTCGCCCGGGCAGAGAGTGGAGGTGCTCGGTGCCTGCCTGCTTGCCGCCACCTACGCCAGGCTCAAGACGAGAAGCTGGCTGAAGGCGGCAACCGCGTTCCTCGCCATCTACGTCGCCGTGTTGCTTCACGGCGTGCTGCCGAGCCTGATCGCACGGGCATCTCTTGCCCTGGCCGGTGCTGCCACCTCGGCGGAGTTGGCGTACCTCTCCGCGTTCAAGGCGGGCGGGATCGTGGCGGACGAAAGCAGGAAGCTGGCGCTCCTCTTCCTGCTGACCTCGTCCGCGCTCGGGTGGCTCGCGTACAGACGACACGCACCAGGGAAGGCGGCCGCCCTGTGGCGGAGCATCCGCCCGCTCCGGGCGCTGCACTACCTGGGTCTTACGTCTTTCGGCATCGCGCTCGGCTGGGTGCTCTTCTCGCGCCACGGCGTGGAGTTCGCGGGGTCCGGTGACGTGCTGGGGATGCTCGCCACCTGTCTCGCCACGCTCTGCGCGTTCCAGGCATCGGTCGCGGTCAACGACGTCTTCGACGAGGAGGGCGACCGCGTCGCCGGCGAGAGGCGCCCGCTCGTCGAGGGGACGCTCACGAGACGCGACCTCACGGGACAGGCCGTCGTGTTCTCCGCCGGCGCTCTCCTCTTCGCCCTCAACGTCAAGTACTCGACCTTCCTCTTCGTGGTGCTCGCGCTGGTCGTGTCGTTCGCCTACTCGGCGCCGCAGCTGCGGCTCAAGCGCTTCCCGCTCGTATCGAGCCTGACTCTCGGCCTCGTGTCGCTTACGGCGTGCCTCGTGGGCTTCTCCGTCTACGCGGATGAGCGCGCGCTGGCGCTCTTCCCCTCCCCGCTCGCCTGGGTCATCGTGCTGTCGTTCGGTCTGGGGTTCGCCGTGAAGGACCTCAAGGACGTCGAGGGCGACAGGGCCACGGGCGTGTGGACGCTGCCGGTCCTGCTGGGGCCAACCGCGGGCAGGACGGCCGTCGCCGTGCTCGTGTTCCTGGGGTACCTTTCGGTTGCGGTGCTCATGCCCTATCGGGTCCTCATCGTACCGTCCGTTCTCGTGGGACTCGCCAGCTCCGCGACGGTGCTCGTCTGGAGAAGGCCGTGGCTCGCTGAGCTTCTGCTGGCGGTGTGCCTCGCCTTCACCGCGGCCGTAGCGTTCGTCACGCTCTCCGACATCGGACCGCTTCTGGAAAGGACGGCGTCTTCAGAAAGCGCGCGCGAAGCCAGCGCGGCCGAGTTCAGGGCAAGCACGGCCGAGGCGCGGAGCGGCTGGGCAAGCGCGTCTTCCGGATTCACGGAGGCCGCGCCTGTCTTCCCGGACGACCCCGACGTGCAGCTGCGCGCGGGCGCCACGCTCTTTGAACAGGGACGCTACTCAGAGGCACTGCCGTACCTCGAGCGTGCGGCCGACCTCGACAGGTCGTCCTCCATTGCGCTCGAGTATCTCGTCAAGACGGAGTCGAAGCTCGGCCGCGTTGATTCGGCGGAGTGGCTGATGCACGAGGCCATCAGGGAGGGCGTGAGGCCGGGGGTCTTCTACTCCGTGCTCGGCGAGCACTGCATGGACACAGGAAGCCCCGAGTCGGCGGCGCGCGCGTTCGAGCACGCCCTCATGCTTGGGCGGCCTGACGTCCCCTCACGCCTGCGGCTGGCGGACGCGCTTCTGGCCACGGGGCGCGCGCGTGAGGCACGGACGCAGTATGAGACGACGGTGTCACGCAGGCCTTCTTCCGCGGAGGCGCGCGACGCGCTGGGGAGATTCCACGCCGCGGCGAGAGAGGCCGACCCGGCGGTGCGGCAGTTCGAGGAGGCAGTCCGGCTCGCCCCCGGGAGCGCGGTCTACTGGAACAACCTGGGCGCGGCGTACAGGATGGCCGGACGCCCCGAGGAATCGCTGCGCGCCATCGACGAGGCCGCTCGCCTGAACCCGCGAGCCGCGGAGCCCTACTACAACCGCGGCCTCACGCTCGACGCCCTCGGCCGTACAAGCGAAGCGAGGAGGCAGTACCTCCTCGCCCTCGAGATCAACCCCGGTCTCGCGCCGGCCCGGGCCGCGCTCGACCGAAACCTGCCTTAGTACCAGACCCCACGAGCCTGGCGGACGGGACGGCGCCGGACCGGTCGGGTGAGTGTTCGTGCCGACCACCCGTTTCTCAGGAACGTGCGCGCTCCCGAACGACGACGGCCCCTATCTCACACCCGATGTCCCGCGCGATGACAGGACACTTGGCCTTGAGCACGAAGAAGATCCGGCCGGGCGCCTGGCTCAGGGTCTCGTAATTGCCCTGTCCCTTCGCGATGATGAGATCGGCGCGCAGGAAGCGCTCGCGGAACTCCTCGGAGCAGTCGGTCAGGATCGTCCCGGGGGCGTCGGACCCGTTCTCGACGACCGTGACGAGGTCGGTCATACCCACCTCGGCCGCGTCTCGCAGGGTGACGTCGTTGATGATGGGAGCGCCCCTGACGACGAAGGTCACCCTGTCCGGGCGCATCTCCTCGATCAGCACCCTGTCGAAGACGATCTCGCCCGCGTTGTCCCCAACGTACAGGATGTCGTCCGCCGAATCGACGGCGCTCCGCAGCCCGTCGAGCGCTTCGTCCTCGAGCGGCCACGCGAGACTCTCGGAGATGGACCGCCCGAGAGCCTCCTCGTCGATATCCGATCTGGCCCCGAAGTCTATGATGTTGCCTGCGACGGCCAGACGAACGGCGGTGCCGAACGGGTCGTCGGACTCGGCGACCGTTCTCTTGAGCCCGGGATACATGGAGAGCGCCAGCGCGTTGAAGCGGTCCTTGACCTCGCGGTAGGGGTCTTCCACGCCCGTCTCTTCCCTGACGACCCTGTGGATCACCTGCCCCATCGAGGGCGGAGTCTCGTCCATGCCCATATCGGCGACGGCGCGCGCCACGGTCCGAAGCACACGGGCGTGCGCCTCCGGATCGTCGCTCGCCATTCGGGCGGCGCCAAGAGCCTGTTTCAGAAAGCAGGGAACGCAGTCCAGGAATGTCTTCACGTTGCCT
>DAOWER010000246.1 GCA_030638405.1 Candidatus Eiseniibacteriota bacterium
CGAGATCATCGAGAAGGCGCCCGGGTCGACCGAGGACATCGTCGAACTCCTCAAGGACACCAGGACCGACGTGGTGGTCAACTTCCTGCCCGTCGGCAGCGAAGAGGCGACCAAGTGGTACGTCGAGCAGATCCTTGAGGCCGGGTGCGGCTTCGTCAACGGCATTCCGGTCTTCATCGCGCGCGAGCGCTACTGGCAGCAGCGCTTCGAGAAGAAGGGCCTGCCGGTCATGGGAGACGACGTCAAGTCCCAGGTCGGCGCGACCATCGTGCACCGCGTTATGACCCGGCTCTTCCGGGACAGGGGAGTCAAGCTCGAGAGGACCAGTCAGCTCAACGTGGGCGGGAACACGGACTTCCTGAACATGCTCGAGCGCTCGCGTCTCGAGTCGAAGAAGATCTCCAAGACGAACGCCGTGACGTCGCAGCTTGACTACGACATCGGGGCGGACAACGTCCACATCGGTCCATCCGATTACGTCCCCTGGCTGACCGACCGGAAGTGGGCCTACGTGCGGATGGAAGGCACGACCTTCGGCGACGTCCCGCTCAACGCCGAGCTCAAGCTCGAAGTCTGGGACTCGCCGAACTCAGCGGGCGTCATGATCGATGCCGTCCGCTGCATGAAGCTCGCGCTCAACCACGGCCTGACGGGGGCCATCGAGGGACCGTCCTCGTACTTCTTCAAGTCGCCGCCGGTTCAGCACACCGACGACGAGGCCCGACGAGCGACCGAGGACTTCATCGCCGGGCACGCTCAGGAGGGATGGTCATCCGTGCAGAGCGCCCCCGACGACGCGCGCGAGCAGGAACTCGTCGAGGAGCTGTCGAGCTAGACCGGGGGAGCCTGCTCCCGCGGCCACGAGATCCGGGCAATCATCTTCGAGGCCGGGCGTCGCCCGGCCTCGTTCACACACGACGCCACGGGGGACTCCTCATGCCGCCGTACCCTGGCCTCTTCATCACATTCGAGGGCGTGGAAGGATGCGGGAAATCCACGCAGGCGCAGGCGCTGCTCGAGCGGTTGCGCGCCGACGGCGTACCCGCGAATCTGAGTCGGGAACCCGGCGGAACGCCACTCGGCGAACGATTCAGGGAGATTCTGCTGGACACCGGACACACCGGCATGGAGCCGGCCACCGAGCTCTTCCTCTACCTTGCATCCCGTGCGGAGCACGTGGCTAAGGTGATTCTCCCGGGACTCGAGGCCGGTGAGGTCGTCATATCAGACAGATTCGGCGATGCCAGCGTGGCGTATCAGGGTGGCGGCAGGGGCCTGGGCCCTTCGACCGTGGAAACGTTGAACCAAGTCGCCACGAAAGGCGTCAAACCAGATGTGACCTTCCTGATGGACCTCGACCCCGAGGAGGGCCTGGACAGGCTCGTCAGGGGGCGCGGCGAGCACGCTCGCGACCGCATCGAGAACGAGGTGCTCGCTTTCCACAGAAGGGTGAGGGAGGTCTACCTGGAATCAGCGAGACGGGAGCCCGCGCGGTTCGTGGTCATTGATGCGAGGCTCTCGCGCGAGGAGATAGAGGCCGGGGTGACGGCCGTTGTCGAGAGACTCCTCGGAGAACGGGGCATGCGAACGGGAAGGACACCATGACGAGACGAATGAGAAGGGCAGCGCCCATTCTGCTTGCGCTCTTTGTAGGGGTGATCGTGGGCGGGTGGTTCGTGGAGCGGGTCAGCGCCAGGAAGGACATATACTCGTACCTCGACCTCTTCACGGACACTCTGGACAAGGTGGAGCGGGGCTACGTCGAGGACGTTGACTCGAAGGAGCTGATGTACGGCGCCATCAGGGGAATGCTCGGTTCCCTCGACCCCTACTCCATGTTCCTCGACGAGGATGAGTTCAGGGATTTCCAGGTGACGACGGAGGGTGAGTTCGGGGGACTCGGGATTCAGATAACCGTTCGCGACGGTGTCCTGACCGTGGTCAGTCCCGTCGAGGGCACTCCCGCGTATGACCTCGGTATCCAGTCGGGCGACCGCATCGTGGGCATCGAGGGTGAATCGACTCGCGGTATCACGGTCGACGGGGCCATAGCGAAGCTCCGGGGCGAGCCCGGGACGAAGGTCAGTATCACCATCCGCAGAGAGGGCGTCGAGGAACTTCTCGACTACACCGTCACGCGCGACATCATCAAGATCGACAGCGTTCCGTACGCCATGCTGCTCGACGGCGGCGTGGGCTACGTTCGAGTTGCCAGGTTCTCGCGCACGTCGACCGATGAGCTGTCGGCCAAGTTGGACGAGCTCGAGGACGATGGCATGAAGAGCCTGATTCTCGATCTTCGCAGCAATCCGGGCGGCCTTCTCACACAGGCCGTCGACGTCAGCGACATCTTCCTGGACACCGGTGAGCTCATCGTGAGCACCCGGGGGCGTATGCAGGGGCAGAACCAGAACTTCCACGCGCGAACTCCCGCTCGGTTCGATTCCGACTTCCCCATCGTCGTCCTGGTGAACGTCGGCAGCGCCAGCGCCTCCGAGATCCTCGCGGGCGCGATTCAGGACTGGGACCGCGGGATCGTCGTGGGGACCACCAGCTTCGGGAAGGGTTCCGTGCAGACCCTGATGAGGCTGAGGCCTCTGACCAAGGAATGCGCGATGAAGCTGACGACCGCCAAGTGGTACATGGCGAGCGGCAGGGCCATCGAGAAGCCCGAGCGGTGGATGGGTGTTGCGGACGGCGGTGAAGGTGAAGAGGGCGAGGAGGCCGAGGCGCCCCGTCCGGAGTACCGCACCGCTGCCGGCCGGATCGTCTACGGCGGCGGCGGAGTGACGCCGGACATCGAGATAGAGCCCCGCCTCCGTCCGGATCTCGTCGTGGACCTGGAGCGGCGCGAGGAGTTCTTCGAGTTCGCGATCGAGTACGCCGCCGCGCACGAGCTTCCCGAGGGCAGCATCAGCGTTGACGACGGCATGTGGTCGGAGTTCCTGAAGTTCCTCGGCCGCGATGAGTTCGAGTTCGACGCGGAGGAACTCGGTGAGCACCGGGAGGACGTCGAGCTCGCAATCCGCCGCGACATGACCAGAAGACTCCGCGGACGAAACGACGCCTACATGGTCGCTCTCGAAGGCGACACCCAGGTGACCGAGGCGACCGACCTGGCCGCGGACGCGACGAGCCTGAACGACCTGTTCGAGGCGGCCGAGACGTACGTCCAGTCCGACGAGGAGTAGCACCGTCGCTGCCGTTCTTGGAGACTCCAGGGGGCGGTTCTTCGGAGCCGCCCCCTGTCATTCCTACCTCGCCGAGCGTGCGTTCCTTGACGCTCGAGCGGCGGGGGCAATATACTGCATCCATGCAAATCGGCAGCGTCATCTGCGAGACACCGTTCGTGCTGGCCCCGCTGGCCGGCCTGACAGACAGCCCCATGCGCAGGATATGCAGGCGCAGGGGTGCGTCCATGGTCTGGACGGAGATGGTGAGCGCCGAAGGTCTGGTGCGGGACGGCGCGAAGTCGCTCGAACTTTTGGCCTTCACCGAGGAGGAGCGTCCCATCGCCTTCCAGCTCTTCGGCGCGCGGCCCGAGGCGATGGCGGGAGCCGCCGCGCGCGTGGCCGCGCTCGGCCCCGACGTCATCGACATCAACGTCGGCTGTCCGGCGAAGAAGGTGGTCCGCAGCGGCGCGGGCTCGGCGCTCATGCGGGAGCCGGCGCTTCTGAGGGAGATAGCGTCGGCCGTCGTCGAGGCGGTCGGTCGGCCCGTCACCGCGAAGATACGGAGCGGTTGGGACGAGGACTCCGTGAATGCCGTTGACGTCGCCGTAGCGCTCGAGGAGTGCGGCGTGTCCGCCGTGGCCGTCCATCCCCGGACGCGCGCGCAGGGCTTTGGCGGGGTCGCGGACTGGAGCATGATCCGGGATGTCGCGAGCAGCATCTCGATCCCGGTTCTGGGGAGCGGTGACGTCAGGACGGCGGCGGACGCACTGAGGATGCTCGAGACGACCTCGTGTGACGCCGTGATGATCGGACGGGGTGCCGTCGGGAACCCGTGGCTCTTCCGGAATGCAGAGACGCTGAGGCGGACGGGCGCCACCGCCGATCCGCCCACGTTCGCGGAGACGATGGCGACCGCGATGGAGCAGCTGGACCTCATGGTGGAGGCGAAGGGTGAACACCGCGGCGTCCTGGAAATGCGCAAGCACCTCGTCGCCTACCTTCGGGGGTTCCGCGGCGCCTCGCACCTGCGGGCGGAGCTCGTGAGGATCGACGACCACGCGGCCGTTCTCGAGCGGCTCCGAGTCGCCATGGACGAATACACCGCGTAGCGTCCTGGTTCTACGTATCGAGGGAGGAACCGACCATGAATCACACAATCCGCGCCGGAGGAGTCGGAGCCGGGCGACCGACCCCGCAAGGCATCGGGCCGCGGCGGGCGCGTGCCGCCGCCTCCGCAGCTCTGATCGCCGTGCTGCTCACGGTCGGCGGCTGCGCGCTTCCGCCGTCGAAGAGCGGCAGCGGCGTCAGCACCGTCGAGATCGTGGCGCACACCGTGTCTTCGGGCGAGACGCTGGCCTCCATAGCTGACGACTACTACGGCACGCCGCGCGCCGCCGGCTATCTTGCGGACGCCAACGGCGTCGAATCCGACTTCGTCCCGGAGCCGGGAGCGCTCGTCGAGGTACCGGTCGGCAAGGACGACATCGACCGCTACCGGCGGCGAACCGAGGCGAAGATACTCTACAACCGCGGCACGATGCTCGCCGATGCCGGCAACTACGCTAAGGCGCATGAGGAGTTCGCGGCCGCCCTGCGGACCGATCCCCGCTTCGTGGACGCCGGGTATAACCTGGGTGTTGTTCTGATCGCGATGGGCGAGCCCGAGCGCGCCGTCTTCATATTGGAGCAACTGCTGAAGGCCAGGCCCCGTGAGCCGCTGTTCGAGTTCGCGATCGGGAAGGCACACTTCGACGCCGGACGTGTGTCAGACGCGCTCACGCACTTCGATCGCGCGGTGGAGCTCGATCCCACGCTCGAGGACGCGAGGTTCGCCCGCGCGGTCGCCCTGCTCGAGCTCGGGGACCGTGAGGGGGGCATCTTCGCGCTCGATCTCTACCTTCGCGAGTTTCCTGACGGCGCGTGGGCCGACCAGGCACGCGGGGAGCTCGAGAGAATGGCGCGCGCCGCGAAGGAAACCGCGCCTTGATGAGCGCACCAGCTGGCGCTGACGAACGGGGTCGCACTTGATACGCATGAGCGACGTTACTCTCACGTACGGCTCGTCCGCCACGCCCGCGCTCAGGGGCGTCGATCTCACGATCGAAGCCGGCGAGGCGATCGCGGTGGTCGGGCCGAGCGGCTCCGGGAAGACCAGTCTTCTCCGGCTGATGAATGCTCTTGTCGTTCCCACCGGCGGCCGCGTGACGGTGGACGGATTGGTCACCAGTGACGAGTCCAACGTCTGGGACGTGCGCCGGCGCGTGGGTCTCATCTTCCAGAATCCCGACAATCAGCTGGTCAGCACCACGGTGGAGCGGGAGCTCGCCTTCGGGATGGAGAACCTCGGGCTCGCTCCGCCCGAGATACGCGAGCGTGTGGAGGAGGCTCTCGTGCGGTTCCGTCTTCAGAGTCTCAGACATCGCGCTCCTCACCGCCTGTCGGGCGGGGAGAAGCAGCGCGTGGCGATAGCGGCCGTGCTCGCGATGCGCCCGGCGTGCCTGCTTCTTGACGAGCCGACCTCTCTTCTGGACGCGGCGGGACGGCGCGAGGTCTGGAGGATGCTGGAAGAGCTCCGCACCGACTCGTCCAAGACCGTCGTGCACGTGACGCAGTTCCCCGACGAGATAGGGCTGTCGTCGAGGGTGCTCGTTGTGTTCGAGGGGCAGGTGGTCTTCGACTCCACACCCGAAAGGCTCTTCGAGCTGGACGAGGAATTGAGCCGATGGTGCCTCAGGCGTCCGGCCGCCATGGACATCGCGCGGGAGCTGCGGGACGCGGGCTACGCGATACCGAAGGGCGTCTCGACACTCGATGGGCTCGTTGACGCGCTTGCGCCCGGCCACGGAGGCGCCGCATGAGGATCGCGCTTCGAGACGTCACCGTTCAGTACGACCCCGGCCTGCCGTCCGCGACGACCGCGCTCTCGGGCGTCGGCCTCGCGGTCGAACAGGGAGAGTGCGTCGCCGTGATAGGACCCACGGGGTCCGGCAAGACGACTCTGCTCGAGGTCATGGCCGGGCTCGCCAAGCCGACCTCGGGCGCGGCGACGATCGAGCCCGCCGGCGCCGTGCGCCGTCTGAGAGACGCCGTCGGGCTGGCATACCAGTTCCCCGAGTCCCAGTTCTTCGAGGAGACGGTGTTCGCCGATGTCGGGTTCGGCCCGGCGAGACAGGGGCTCGCGGAGCCGGAGATCCGCATTCGCGTCGAGGAAGCCCTGTCCCGCGCCGGGCTTCCCGCCGGCGAGTTCGGTGGAAGGGCACCGCTGTCGCTCTCGGCAGGCGAGAAGCGCAGGGCAGCCATAGCGGGCATTCTCGCCCTCTCGCGTCCATTCCTTCTCCTGGACGAACCGACGGCGGGGCTCGATCCCTCCACGGCGGAGAGGATCGCCGACCTCGTCAGGAACGACGCCCGGGAGGGGCGTGGCGTGGTCGTCGTGACTCACGACCTCGAGTTCGTCGAGGCGGTGACCTCGCACACGGTGGTCCTGGGTGACGGTGCCGTCCTGACCGACGGGACGACGGCGGACGCGCTCTCAGATGCGGCCCTTCTCGAGCAGCTCGGGCTCGAGCCGCCGCCGCGCTATGCACTGATGGACCGGCTCAGGAGGCTCCGGCACCCCGAGTCCGACAGGATCGGCCTGGTCCTGTCGCGCGCCGGCGGTGACCCGCAGGAGCCCTGAGGCGCGGTGCTTGCGGAGCGGTGGTGCAGGTGATAGAATCGTTGTTTGACTAGGAGACGGTTCCGGCAGTTCCCGGAGGGGCGAGATGAAGATTCGCACGAAGGCCCGTGTCATGGATGTGGACGACGTCAGAAGGGCCATCACAAGGATCGCACACGAGATACTGGAGCGAAACGGGGGCGTGGACGCTCTTGCCGTCGTCGGGATCCAGACGCGAGGCGCCTTCCTTGCCAGGAGAATCGCGGACGAAATACAGGGCATCGAAGGCGTCGCCGTGCCCGTGGGGATACTCGACATCACCCTCTACCGCGATGACCTTCAGACCATTGCCGATCAGCCCGTTGTCAACGAGAGCGCCATCCCGTTCGACATCCAGGGCAAGGTGCTGATTCTCGTCGACGACGTGCTGTACACCGGGCGGACCGTGCGGGCCGCTCTGGATGAGATCATTGACTTCGGACGGCCGAAGTCCGTCCAGCTCGCCGTCGTCGTCGACCGCGGGCACCGCGAACTGCCCATCAGGGCCGACTACGTGGGCAAGAACGTCCCGACGTCGGACAGCGAGACCGTGGCTGTCTGCATCGCCGAGAAGGACGGCGCGGACGAGGTGCTGATCCAGACGGTGGAAATGTCCTGAGACGCGCCGACTCGCCCCGGAGACAGACCGTGCTTCCAGGGGTCGATGTCGGAAGGAGCTGTCGGAACGGTGCCTAAGAGATGTCTCACTGTCCTTCTGCTGGTCACTGTGCTGAGTCTCCCCGCGGGATGTGTGTACTACAACACGTTCTACCACGCACAGGCCGCCGCGCGTGAGGCCGAGCTTCTGCGCGAGGCCAGGGCGCCGGATAAGCCCCCCGGACCCACGGAGAGGGAACTCCTCGAGCGCGTGATTGAGAAGTGCGGTCGCGTGCTCCAGCTTCACCCCGAATCGAACTGGTCCGACGATGCGCTTCTTCTGCTCGGTACCACGCACTACCACCAGGAACGCTACGAGAGCGCCGAGCAGCGTCTGACCGAGTTTCTGTCGCTCCACCCCGACAGCGAGCTTCTGCCGGAAGCCGAGTACATGCTCGCCTCTGTGCTGCTCGAGCGCGGCAACCCCATCTCTGCCGAGACCTATCTGCTGGGGCTGGCGGAGGCGTCGCCGCCGCACCCGCTCTCCGACGACGCTCTGGCTCTCATCGGGAGAGCGAGGCACGCCAGAAAGCAGTACGCCGAGGCGGCGGAGGCCTACGAGGAGGCTCTGGAGCGCTTCCCCCGGAGTGACCGCCGCGCGGAGATACGATTCCTGAGCGCCGAGAATTACGAGGAGGCCGGCGACCTCGATGCCGCGGCCCAGCAGTACGCCCTCGTGCCGAGTGAGCGCGGGGCCAGAAAGCTGGCGTTCGAGGCGAGGATTCGGCTCGCGGAGGTCGACCTGATGCGTGGGCGTTTCGAGGAGGCCCTGGAGGTCCTCGACGACCTTGAGGGACGGACCGACGACAGAGACGAGCTCGACCGCGTCCTCCTTCTTACGGGGAGCGCGCTCGAGGCCACGGGCGCCGTGGACGACGCGATCGCCACGTACGAGGGCATATCGGCGTCGCACAAGAAGTCGGAAGCCTCAGCGGAAGCCCACTACAGGATCGGGCTTCTGCTCCGCGACCACTACGAGCTTCTGGACGAGGCCACCGAGTCCTTCAGGACGGCGAAGGACGAAGCTCCCCGGAGCGACGTGGCGGGACTGGCCACGGAGGCGGTGAACGACATCGACAGGCTCGTGGGTTTCCTCGCGACGATAGCGGGGCCCGAGGACGAGGGCGAGGAGGAGCGGGTCGAGGGAGCGGATGAACGCACGGCGGGTCAGGGGGACACGGTGGAGCAGGTCGCGATACCGGCCGGGGCCATCGATGATACGACCCTGCACGTTACGCTCCTCCCGTCGCTCGACCAGAGTACCGACGAAGCGGGCACCCCCGGTTCGCGGCCCTCCGCGACGGACACGAGCGGGATCGAACTCGCCCCGGTCGCCGCGGACACGACCGGCATTGAGGCTGTCGCGGACGCCGCGGACACGACCGGCGTCGAGGCTGTCGCGGTCGCCGCGGACACGACCGGCGTCGAGGAAGCGGAGGACGAGGTCGCCGTCGCCAGATTCCGGGCCGCCGAGGTCTACCTGTTCCGCTTCGACGACGCCGGGCGGGCGTTGACCTACTACGAGTCCGTTATCGAGCACCATCCCGAGAGTTCGCTCGCTCCCAAGGCGGCACTGGCCATCGCATGGATCCTGGAAACAAGGTGGGACGACTCGTCGGCCGCGCGAGCGGCGTACAAGTCGGTCCTCGTTGACTATCCCGATTCGGATTTCTCCGCGGCGGCGGCCGAGGGTATCTGGCGCCTGGGCGGGGCCGGTTCGGACTGACGCCGGCCTTCCCGGCCGGCCGGTTCTCGAGGAAAGCAACGGGTGAACCACCAGGGAGACCGCGAGTGCTGATTCGAAGTGTGTCAGGAGTTCGTGGACTGACCGCCGGAGAGGTCACGCCGGACCTGGCGCGCCTGTACGGCGGGGCGTTCGCGGCCCGAACTCCCGGTGAGATCGCCGTGGGCTGGGATTCCAGGACCGGCGGCGAGATCCTGAAGAACGCCGTCGCGGCCGGAATCGTCGAGGCGGGCGGGCGCGTGCTCGATGTCGGCATGGTCCCCACACCGACGGTGGGCGTCGCCGTGAAGCGGCATCGGCTCGCGGGCGGCGTGGTGGTCACAGCCAGCCACAACCCGGAGGAGTACAATGGGCTGAAGTTCTTCTCCCGGCGGGGGGTCTTCCTCGACGGCGAGGAGGTCGCCGGGCTTTTCGACGCCGTCGACGCCGCGGCCGACGCACAGGCCCACGCCCCGCGCGGCGTCCCGGGACCCCGTGACGCTCCGGGGCCCGAAGGCGTCCCCGAGTGCGGCGTTGCCGGCGTGCGCCTGCTGGACGACGCCGTGGGGGAACACCTGGCCCTGGTTCTCGCCTCGCGGTTCGTGAATGCGCCCGCGGTGTCTGCAGCACGACCGCGCATCGTGGTGGACTGCGTGAACGCCGCCGGGTCGGTGATCCTGCCACGGCTGCTGCGCGAACTCGGCTGCGAAGTCGTCGAGCTCAACACCGACGCGGGCTCGGGCTTCCCGCGGGGGGCCGAGCCTACACGAGAGCACCTCGAGGCGCTGAGCCGGGTCGTCGTCGCCGAGAACGCCACGGCGGGCTTCGCCTGCGACCCCGACGCGGATCGGCTGGCCGTGGTGGACGAACGAGGCGTTCCCATCGGCGAGGAGTTCACACTGGCCATCGCCTCGCGCGTCGTCCTCGAGGCCAGTCGGGGTCCCGTCGTGGCGAACGTGTCCACCAGCCGGATGATGGACGATCTTGCGGAGGAATTCGAAGTGCCCATTCACCGGACACGGATCGGCGAGATAAACGTCGTTTCGAAGATGGAAGAGGTGGGCGCCGTCATAGGTGGTGAAGGAAACGGGGGCGTCATACTGCCGGACGTGCACATGGGACGCGACTCCGCCACCGCGGCGGCGCTGATTGCCTCCGGTCTGTCGGCGGCTGAGTCCGGAGCCGTGTCCGATCTCGCCGCACGCTTCACGCACTACTCCTGTGTGAAGAGGAAGCTCAGGCTGGGCTCCGCGACGCGCGAAGGCATAATCGAGGCGATGAGGAAGGCCTTCCCCGAGGGAGAGCTGGATCTCACGGATGGGGCAAAGATAGCTTGGCCCGACCGCTGGATTCACGCTAGGATGTCCGGTACTGAACCCGTCGTCCGCGTGATAGCCGAGGCGGCACGCGAGGACGACGCCGAGAGACTCGCTGAGGAAGCCATCTCTGCCGTGACCGACGCGGCGGAAGGGGCCTGATCATGTGTGGGATCATCGGGTGTGTTACCAAAGACAGGAACATCGTCCCGGTCCTCATGGAGGGCCTCAGGCGCGTTGAGTACCGGGGTTACGACTCCGCCGGCATCGCGGTCGTGAGCGATGACGGCCTCGCCGTCAGAAGGGTGGAGGGGAAGATAGACGGGCTTGCCGCTCTTCTCGAGCAGAGTCCCGTGACCGGGCCGACCGGCATCGGGCACACGCGCTGGGCGACCCACGGCGAACCCTCGGAGGTGAACGCCCACCCTCAGACCGATGCCAGCGGCCGGCTGGCGGTCGTGCACAACGGCATCGTCGAGAACTACCGCTCCCTCCGCAGATCACTCGAGGAGGACGGCCACGTCTTCAGTTCGGAGACCGACACGGAGGTCCTGGCGCACCTCATCGGCTCCCACTACGAGGGCAATCTCGAGGCGGCGGTGCGCGCGGCCCTTGCGAAAGTGCGCGGAGCGTACGGCATGGCCGTGATCCACGCGGATGAACCGGGCGTCCTGGTCGGCGCGCGAAACGGCAGCCCGCTGGTGCTCGGCATCGGCCGGGGGACGTACTACGTCGCCTCGGACGTCGCCGCCATCGTCAGGCACACCAGGGACGTCGTCTATCTCGACGATCTCGAAGTGGTCGTGGCGACTCCGGAGGGCTTTTCTGCGACGACCCTTGAGGACGAACTGGTGACCAAGGACGTCGAGAAGGTCACCTGGAACATCGATACGATTGAGAAGAACGGGTTCCCTCACTTCATGCTCAAGGAGATCTTTGAGCAGGAACGGACCGTCTGGGACGCCGTCAGGGGGCGCGTGATAGAGACCGCGGGCGACGCCTTCCTCGGCGGGCTTCGGGAACACCGTCGCAGTCTGATCTCATCGAACCGCATCATCATCATTGCCTGCGGGACGTCCTGGCACGCGGGTCTCATCGGCGAGTACATGTTCGAGGACCTCGCCCGGATCTCGGCCGAGGTCGAATACGCTTCCGAGTTTCGCTACAGGAATCCGGTCATCGGCCCCGGCGACGTGGTGATCGTCATGAGCCAGTCGGGAGAGACCATCGACACGCTGGCGGCGATGAACGAGGCGCAGCGCAGGGGCGCGATCGTCCTCGGGGTGGTCAACGTCGTTGGGTCGACCATAGCCCGACAGAGCGACGGAGGCGTCTACACCCACGCCGGGCTCGAGATAGGAGTGGCGTCGACGAAGGCGTTCACGTCGCAGCTGATGGTACTGGCCGCCGTGGCGCTGACCATCGGCCGCGCTCGAAGCGTGTCGGTGACCGAGGGACGAGAGATCGTCCGCGCGATGCAGGCGATACCCGGCCAGATCGGGGAAATACTGGCTGGGAATGAGGCCATCAAGGAGATCGCGTCGAGGTACGCGAAGCACTCGAACTTCCTCTACCTCGGCCGTGGGTATAACTTCCCCGTCGCTCTCGAGGGCGCCCTCAAGCTAAAGGAGATCTCCTATATCCACGCGGAGGGCTACCCCGCCGCCGAGATGAAGCACGGGCCCATCGCGCTCATAGACGAGAACATGCCCGTGGTCGTCATCGCGCCCCAGGACGCCTTCTATGAGAAGATCCTGTCGAACATGCAGGAGGTGAAAGCCAGGGGCGGCAGGATCATAGCCGTCACGTCGCAGGGCGACGACCAGGTGAAGAAGATGGCGGACGATGTCATCGAGATTCCCAGAACGATGCCGCATCTGACACCGATTCTCTCGGTGGTGCCGCTGCAGCTTCTGGCGTACCACATCGCGGTCGAACGAGGATGCCACGTCGACCAGCCGAGGAATCTCGCAAAGAGCGTAACGGTGGAGTGACGCCGCAAGGCCGGCCGCGGTATGCCCGCGGCGCCTGCGGCGGCCCGACGGGCGATGCCGCCCGGGTTCATGGAGACTGCCATGTCCAGGGAAGAGATATTCAAGCTGACGCAGAAGGTGCGCCGCTCCGGCTGAGCATCGAAACTGGGTCCGGAGGACCTTGCAGAGGTGCTGTCGAAGCTTCCACCCATCGTCGACCCGCGGGCGATAGTCTCGTCGGGTACCGTCGACGACGCGGGCGTGTACCGCCTGAGTGACGACACCGCGCTCGTGGTGACGCTGGACTTCTTCACGCCCATCGTGGACGACGCGCGGGACTATGGCCGAATCGCGGCCGCGAACTCGCTCTCCGACATCTACGCGATGGGAGGGACTCCGCACGTCGCTCTCAACATCGTGTGCTTCCCGGATGGAGAGCTTCCGTCCTCGGTGATGGCCGAGATACTCCTGGGGGGCCACGAGAAGGTCATGGAGGCGGGCGCGCTGGTGCTGGGCGGTCATTCGGTCAGTGACCGCGAACTCAAGTTCGGGCTCGCGGTGGTGGGCACGGTGGACCCCGGGAGGATCGTGTCGAACGCCGGCGCCCGCGTCGGGGATGTTCTGGTTCTTACGAAACCGATCGGACTCGGCGTGCTCGCCACTGCGCTCAAGGAGGAAGAGCTTTCTCCCGAGGGCGTCGCGGTCATCACCGAACTCATGGCCACGCTGAACAGGGCGGCCTGCGAGGCGATGCTCTCGGCCGGCGCGAGCGCCGCGACTGACGTCACGGGATTCGGTCTGGTCGGACACGCCAGCGAAATGGCGGACGCGAGCGGGGTGACACTGGAGATCGCCGTCCCTGACGTGCCGCTCATCGAGGGCGCCCTTTCGGCTATCGAGAAGGGGCTGGCACCCGGAGGCCTGTTCTCGAACCAGCACTACTACAGCGCGTTCGTCGAGTCCCGAACTCGAGCCGACGGGCGCACGGTGGAACTGATGTATGACCCGCAGACCTCGGGTGGGCTCCTGGTTGCTCTCCCCGAAGGCAGCCTCGGCGCGTTCGATGGTGCGTTGAGCGCGCGAGGTGGGGAGAGCTGGGTCATCGGACGCGTCGTCGAGAGGGGAGACCGCGCCGTGGTCCTGACGTAGGGGCCGCGGGGTTCGCCTCCATGATGGGTTCGGGAAGCTCGTTCAGGTGGGAGTGGATAGGTCCTGGTGGGCCTCGAGGGCTTCAAACCCTTTGTCTGGCGGCTGACCCCGTCCGGGGTGGGTTCGATTCCCACACATTCCCGCCAGCTTCTGTTCGATGGCCGCGGTCCGATTCTTCCGGAAGGGACACGTATCGTGCGAGCTCTTGTGCTTCTGTCCGGGGGGCTTGACAGCATCCTGGCGGCGCGCCTTCTGTTGGAGCAGGGCATCGAGGTCGTCGGCATCAGCTTCGTGTCCTCGTTCTTCGACGCCGAGAAGGCCAGGAAAAGCGCCCAGGAGATTGACATCGAGCTCGTCGAGATCGACATCAGCGAAGACATACTCCGGCTGATCGAAGCTCCCAAGTATGGGTTCGGGAAGAACATGAATCCCTGCATCGACTGCCACGCGCTCATGATCAGGCGCGCGGCCGAGCGCATGGAAGAGCTGGGAGCGTCGTTCATTGCCACGGGTGAGGTGGTCGGTCAGCGGCCGAAGTCCCAGATGCGCTACGGCCTCGAGGCCGTCGAACGGGAAGCGAACGTCAAAGGGTACCTGCTCCGCCCGCTCTCCGCGAAGCTGCTCCAGCCGACGGTCCCGGAGAAGGAGGGGTGGGTCGACCGGGAGAAGCTGCTCGGGCTGCACGGACGGACGAGGAAGCCGCAGCTGGATCTGGCGGAACGCTTCGGCGTCAAGCAATACGAGTCGCCCGCCGGCGGGTGCCTTCTCACCGACGAGAATTTCGCCCGCGCCATGCGCGACCTCAAGGACCACGAGGGGCTGAGCGACCCGGGGGTCAGGCTCCTTTCGATCGGCAGGCAGTTCAGGCTGTCGGAGCGGGCCAAGCTCGCGGTCGGACGGAACCACGCCGAGAACGAGAAGCTGTTCTCACTCGATATGCCCGGTGCGCTCTACGTCAAGGCGGTGGCATGCAGGGGGCCGGTGGGCGTCATCACCGGCGCACCCCTGGCGGAGGACGAGCAGCTTGCGGGTGCGGTAGTGGCGAGGTACGCCGATACGGGTGAAGCCGAGAGCATCGCCGTCGAGATCAGGAGTGACGCGGGGTCGCGCACGATCGAGGTTGCGCCTCTGACGTCGAGGGAAGTCAGGGGGCTGGCCGTCAAATGATGAGGCGCGCGGGAATCGGGGCAGCCGCCTTCACGGTCATCCTGGCCGTGCTCTCCCCGGCGGCCTCGGGCGCCGCGGACGGAAGCGAACCGTCGACGCAGGGTGACTCGCGCCGGCACCACGGCACGACCGCGATGGTGGCCTCGGCGGTGTATCCGGGGCTCGGACAGCTGCTGAACGGGGCGGAGCCCAAGGCCGCGATCATCAGCGCGGTGGAGGTCCTCCTCGTGGCCGGCCTCGTCGTCGAGGACCGTCGCGCACGGAACTCACTGAGGCTGTACAAGCAGACGAACGACAACCGTTACTACGACGACTATTCGGAGCACTTCGACAACAGGCAGGCGCTGATCTGGTGGGCCGCCATCGCGGCGCTCTACGGTCTGACGGACGCCTACGTGGACGCGCACCTGGCGGGCTTCGAGGATTCCCCCGCCCCCCGCGTGGAGAGTTCCTTCGGACGGGACGGCACCGGTGGTGCGGAGGTCCGCGTCGGCCTGACATTCAGATTCTAGACCAGAGATCACGAGGCTCTCACTTCGAGCCGGCGAGGAGGCAGACAGGATGGGGAAGAAGGCAGGCACATCAGCGAAGAAGACGAAGCGGAAGAACGCCTTCCGCGACTTCGTCGAGACGGTCGTCACCGCGGTCCTGCTGGCCCTCGTCCTCAGGGCCTTCGTCGTCCAGACGTTCAGGATACCGTCCGGCTCGATGGAGAACACTCTGCTGGTAGGCGACTTCCTCATTGTCAACAAGTTCATCTATGGCATCAAGGTCCCGTTCACCGACAATCGCCTGCCCGGCATCCGGGAGCCGCGCTACGGCGACGTCATCGTCTTCCAGTACCCGAATCCCGACCCGCGTTCCCGGAAGGAGAACTACGTCAAGCGCTGCGTCGGGACCCCGGGAGACATCATCGAGCTCAAGAACAACGTCCTCTACGTGAACGGCGAGCGGAAGGACGAGAGCTTCATCAAGCTCAAGCCTCCGACGCCGCGCTGGGCGGACTACGGTCCCATCAAGGTCCCCGAGGGTTCCCTCTTCATGATGGGGGACAACAGGAATTGGAGCGCCGACAGCCGTGACTGGGGATTCCTGGACACGGGTCTCATGAAGGGCAAGGCCGTCGCCATCTACTGGTCCTGGGACGGGAAGAACAGGCGGCCGCGCTTCGAGCGGCTCTTCGACGTCATTCGCTGACACCACGACAGCTCCCATTCCGCGCCCCTTTCGGCTTGACACCCGACTCGCGTCGCGTTATCTTCCGTCTTAGCACTCTTACAAGGAGAGTGCTAAGAACCCGTTCCAGGAGCGAGACGGCGTGCGCGGAGTCGAACTGACCGACAGAGAGAGCACCATACTGCAGTCGATCATCGACGGCTACGTCCGGGAGGCGAAGCCGGTCAGTTCGAGTGCGGTCGTGCGCATGAGCTCCGTCAGCTTGAGCTCGGCCACGGTCAGGAACGTCATGCGCGCGTTGGAAGAGAAGGGGCTGATACTCCAGCCTCACACTTCCGCCGGGCGCATCCCGACGGACTTGGGCTACCGCTACTACGTCGACAATCTGGTCAAGCCCGCCGGTCTGACGCTCAGTGAACGGAACGCGATCGCGAGCGAGCTGGTCAAGCTGGTGCACTGTGACCTCGCGACCGTGCTCGCCGGGATCTCTCATATGGTCAGTGAGGCTTCCAGGGAGATGGCCGTCGCGGTCGCTCCCTCCGGAGGGGGACAGGTCATCGAGCAGGTGGCGCTCGTCGCCATCGGTGAGGGCCGCATCATGGCGGTCGTGGCCACGGACGTCGGTCCGACACGGACCGCCGTCCTCACGACGGACGGCACGTTCCACAGGACCGAGGTGACGAGGGCGTCCGACCTTCTGAATGAGTGGCTGCGGGGCGTGACGCTCTCGAGGGCTTCCGCAACGATCGAAAGGCGGCTCGGGGAGCAGGACCCGGCGCCGGGCGACTGGCTGGCCGGACTACTGGACGGGGTTCGAGTCTTCCTGAGTCCTGGCGGAGGAGACCGCATCCACTACGAGGGCGCACGCTACATCTTCCGCCACCCGGAGTTCTCGACCGATGCGGCCTCACTGGGGGAGATCTTCGACAGCGAGGAGACGTTGGCCGATGTCGTCCGTGGTCCGGCCGAGGCGGCCGAGGTGCGGGTGGTCATCGGGGCTGAGAACGCCCGTAGCGGCATGAGCCGGATGTCCCTTATCGCAGGCACATACAGGATCGGCGGCGCCGTGGCCCGAATGGGCGTGATCGGGCCGACGCGGATGAAATACCCGAGGTTGATAGGCCTCGTAGGCTACTTCTCGAAGGTTCTCGACGACCTGCTCGCGGAGTAGGCGCGAACCGACGCCGGAGGGAGTTCGAGTCACAGACATGACGAAGAAGAAACGTAAGGAAGAGAAACAGCCAGACGAGGCGCCCGCCGCACGCAACGTCGGGAACGGGGCGCTCGCCGGGACACCCGGTGCCGATGAGCAGGGCGCGGACGCCGGGATCGAGGATCTGAGGGCCGAGCTGGACGAGCTGAACGGCAAGTGGCTCAGGGCTCTCGCGGACCTCGACAACTACAGGAAGCGTGTCGAGAGGGACAGGCGCAGGTGGTCGGCGGCGGCGCGCGAGGAGATCATCCTCGATCTGCTCGAGGTGGTGGACAACTTCGAGAGGGCGCTCGCCTGCGGAGACCCGAGTGGCCCTTCCGAGGGCGGTTCCCTCAGAGGGGGCGTGGAGCTCATTCTCAAGCACCTCACGGACATTCTCGGGAAGCACGGCGTAACGCCGATAGAAACGCGCGCGTGCGAGTTCGACCCCAACCTTCACGAGGCCGTGGGGCATGTGGAATCGGCCGGGCACGGCCCGGATCACATCGTTGAAGAGACCCAGAGAGGGTACCTGCTGGGAGAGAGATTGCTTCGCTGTTCGAAAGTCATTGTATCGAAGTAACGCGGTGAGCCGCGTGGTGCGCCGCATGAGGCGCACACCCGGACGGGCGGGACGCCCGCCGGCGGCGGCTCGAAGGAGGACACACTGGTATGAGCAAGGTCATAGGAATCGACTTGGGTACGACGAACTCGTGTGTGGCCGTGATGGAGGGTGGTGAGGCCACCGTCATCCCGAGCCCCGAGGGCTCGCGCACGACGCCCTCGGTTGTCGCCTTCACCAAGAAGGGTGAGAGGCTGGTTGGCCAGGTCGCGAAACGTCAGGCGGTAACGAACCCCGAGAACACCATCTTCTCCATCAAGCGCTTCATGGGAAGACGGTACGGCGAGGTCAGTGAGGAGATGGGACTCGTCCCCTACAAGGTCACGAAGAACGACGGCGGCGAGGTCAGGATCGAGGCTCTCGGCAAGTCGTATGCCCCGCCGGAGATATCGGCGATGATCCTGGCCGCCATGAAGAACGCGGCCGAGGAGCACCTGGGCGAGAAGGTCGAGAGGGCGGTCATCACGGTACCTGCCTACTTCAACGACTCGCAGCGACAGGCGACCAAGGACGCCGGGAAGATCGCCGGCCTCGAGGTCCTTCGCATCATCAACGAGCCGACCGCGGCGTCGCTTGCGTACGGCCTCGACAAGAAGGGACAAGAGAAGATCGCCGTCTACGACTTCGGCGGCGGGACGTTTGACATCTCGATCCTCGAGATCGACGAGGGGCTCGTCAAGGTGCTGGCCACGAACGGCGATACGCACCTGGGCGGCGACAACCTGGACCAGCGCGTGATCGACTGGATCGCCGACGAGTTCAAGAAGGACAGCGGCATCGATCTCCGCGGCGACGCCATGGCCCTGCAGCGGCTCAAGGAGGCGGCCGAGAAGGCCAAGTGCGAGCTGTCGAGCACGCTCGAGACCGACATCAATCTTCCCTTCATCACGGCGGATTCCAGCGGTCCGAAGCACCTGACCATGAAACTGACGCGGGCGAAGCTCGAGTCTCTGGTCGAGGACCTGGTCGACAGGACGACCGGGCCGTGCAAGAAGGCGCTGGCGGACGCTAAGGTCTCGCCCGCAGACATAGACGAGGTCGTGCTGGTCGGTGGGACGACCCGCATGCCGGCGGTCCAGGAGAAGGTGAAGGCCATCTTCGGGAAGGACCCACACAAGGGCGTGAATCCGGACGAGGTCGTCGCCGTGGGCGCCGCCATCCAGGGCGCCATCCTCTCAGGGGAGGCCGACGTCAAGGACGTGCTGCTCCTGGATGTTACTCCTCTCTCGCTCGGGATCGAAACGCTCGGTGGCGTGATGACCCCGCTCATCGAGCGCAACACGACCATCCCGACCAAGAAGAGCCAGATCTTCTCGACGGCGGCGGACAGCCAGCCCGC
>DAOWER010000278.1 GCA_030638405.1 Candidatus Eiseniibacteriota bacterium
GGCCCTCTTCATCATTGGGTCCATAGTCGGGAGCTTTCTCAACGTAGTCATCTATCGGGTGCCGCGAGGCGAGTCCATTGTCAGGCCACCATCGGCCTGCCCCGCCTGCGGCACCCGTCTTCGTGCACGAGACAACATTCCTGTTCTCGGTTACCTCTTCCTGCGAGGCCGGTGCAGGTACTGCAGCGCGCCGATCTCGCCCAGGTATCCGACGGTAGAGGTCCTCGGGGGACTCCTTCCCCTGCTCATCTTTGCGCGATTCGGGTTCGGGCGCGAGCTGCTCGTCTACTGGCCTCTGTCGTACGTGCTCCTCGTCATCTCCTTCATCGACCTGGACCTCAGGATCATCTCCGACAAGGTCACGCTGCCCGGCATCGCGGTGGGCCTGGTGGTCGCCCCGCTCGTCGGGCTGACCGGTTTCTGGGAATCCCTGATCGGCATACTCGTCGGAGGAGGTGCTCTCTACCTGATCGGTGTGCTTGGAGAGCTCATCCTCAGAAAGGAGAGCATGGGTGGGGGAGACGTCAAGCTGGCGGCCATGCTCGGGGCGTTCCTGGGTTGGAAGATGATACTACTTGCGCTCTTCTCCGCGTTCCTCATCGGGGCCGTGGTCGGCGTGGCAGCGATGGCCGGTAAGTCGAAGGACTGGGACCACGCGGTTCCCTTCGGGCCCTTCATCGCGCTGGGGGCGGTCCTGGCGCTGCTCTGGGGAGAGCCGCTGCTGGTCTGGTATTCCGCGCTCCTTGGGTAAGGGGAGAGACGCGGATTCGGGATCACCCCCCTGACCGTAAGCCCGACCTCTCGGTACACATGAGAGTCCCGCGTCTGTGACGCGGGGCTTCTGCATGGTGCGCCGGGCATGGCGCGCAGCGCCAGGGACGGCGCTGTCAACCGGTGACCGAAAGGGAGCCGGGAAGTGACCAGGAGGTGTAAGTCCTCTGGGGGCCTTGGTGGCAGGAACCCCCAGCCGAACAGTAACCGTATCATCGCGAGGTGGTGCGGGAAGGCAGCTGCAGGCAACGCCCCGGCCAGAGGAACACGAACCGCATACGAGGCGTTCACGTGATGGGCGAGAGGGCCATGAGACTCGAAGCCGGATGCCACCCGGATCGCGTGGGCGTATATGCGGCGGGTATGTGGGGCGAAGGTCACGCGTCTTACCCCGGGAGGCCTGTCCGCTGGTCTCTGACTAGCCACGCCGAGAGGTGTGGTGATAGGCGGACAGGAGTCAGCCGAGGCCATAGTAGCCGCGCTACATAGCGGCGAAGGGCCGAACATGAGGAGCGGAACCTGCACGGAGCGTTCGATGCGCGAGGAAGACGCAGGCACGAGGGCTGAGAAGCCTGAGCGGTCCCCGAGAGTAGGTGGCGGAACCGCCGAGGGTAGGGAGACCGAGCGTCAAGCGGGCACGGCACGTGACGACTATGCAGGCGAGGGGGCTCTTGCACCGGAGCCTCAAGTGCTCCCCGTGAACCGCCGGATACGGAACCGTACGTCCGGTGGTGTGGGAGGGTGGGGCTGCGAGGCCCCACCCTACCCGCTTCACGTCTATGTCACGTCTGCTGCCCGACGATGATGATGCCGCCGGGCCGTGCCGCCTTGATGGGGAGGTTCCCCCGCCGGGGAGATTCCCACGCCGCGGCAGCACGTCAGCCGCAGAGGGTTACTATCGTCACGCTGTCCCTGTGCGCGCCCATCGGCCAGGC
This sequence comes from Candidatus Eiseniibacteriota bacterium, assembly GCA_030638405.1. Lineage (GTDB taxonomy): Bacteria > Joyebacterota > Joyebacteria > Joyebacterales > Joyebacteraceae > JALGZG01. The sequence goes on from DAOWER010000278.1 coordinate 1,707, forward strand.
GAGCGTGATGGCCACGTGCTTGTAGTCGGTGTCGTCGCTGCCGCTGTACGGGTCTACCCAGGTGATCGGCGTGACCGTCCAGGTCAGGTCGCCGTACACGTCGTTGGACGTGTCGGAGTCCCCCCTGGTTATCAGGAGAATCGCCGGGTTGATGGGGTGAGTGCCGGCAGTCAGGTTCGTGCTGGTGATATCGGCGTCGCTGCCCGCCGCGGTGTAGCTGGCGAACAGCAGCTGTTCCGCCTTGCGCTCGACGAGCCTCAGCGCGATCCTCTCCTCGCCCCGGTGCGCCACGAGCAGTCGTCCCCTCAACATGGCGTCGAAGGCGGGCGCGATGGCTATCGCGAGAACGACGACCGAGACCATCACCTCGATCATCGTCAGGCCGCTCTGGTTGCCGAGCGGGCCGCGCCCCGCTGCGCGCCGCAGTGGATTCTTGAAACTCATGTCAGTTGCCCTCCGTCCCGACTACCAGTTTCTGCAGATCGCCGACGACGATATGAACACCGCCTGATCGTCCGTGGACCTGCTTGGAGTCCCGAGATCGTCCCTGACGGTGAGATCGACGTGCACGTCTCCTCCACCACTGCTGAAGTGAAGTGAATCGACGCCCGCGGCCAGCATCGTCCCGTTGATGTCCCGCATGCACCCGCCCGCATCCACGTAGAACATGGCGACCAGGCTATCGCCGGTGGCGGTCTTGTGGTAGATCTCGAGCGAGTCGCCGCCGGCGTACACCTCCACCCTGTTGGCCGCACGGGCGGTGGTCTGCACCATCTCGATACTCAGCGACGCGTCACGCTGCAGCTCGAGCAGAGCGGCCGTTCCACGCCAGGATCTCACGGTGCCCTGGTAGGCGACCGCCGCCGCCATAGCCACCGCCACGGACACCAATGCGACCAGCATGGTCTCAATGAGGGTGAAGCCGCTGCTTCCTCTGAGAGACCTGCCGGGCTGCCCGCGTGTCTCTTTCTTGCGTCCCATCGTTATGCTCCCGTCATCTAGCCGCCGAGTGAGTACTCAAAGCCCTCGCTCAACTCGAACGGCGGGGTTATCTCGCGCCACGTCATGCGATCGTAGGCGAAACCCGGGTACATGATGGCGGAGTAACCGGGTGGCAGTATGTCCCGCAGTCGATAATCGTAGTGAACTTCTCTCTCGTAGCCCGTCAGCAAGTGGAACTCACCGTTCGCGTCGTAGTAGCCGGTCCCGGTGGATCCCCACTTGTCCTGCGCCAGCCCGCCGTAGATCGTCAACGTGCCGCGGGGGCTACCCGTGCTGTAGTTCTCCACCAGGGATGCCTGGTTGTTGGTTGCAAGCATGTGCGCGTGAATGATGCAGTCATTGGCGTTGGGCACGTTGTCGGCCACACAGGTTCTGACGCTCGCCGCCAGACCGAGGAGGTCGTCGCATCCCGGAAGCGGGCCATTCGCGTCGCTGTCCGCATAGAGTATGTCACCGGTGATCAAGATGGACGAGTTGCAGCTGATGGTCAGCTGGCCGTCAAGTATGCCGCTGACCCAGGCGTCGCCGTTGACGTACACGATGCCGTTGAAGCTGGAGATCTCGACATCGACCCAGGGATTGGTGGTGCCGGTCTTGCGCCAGCTGAACCACCCCAGCATCGGGCCACTGCCGTCGTCCCGACCGAGCACTATCTCAGCGTTTGAGAGGCTCAGCCCCGCCATCTGGTAGAGCGTGTTGATGTCTGGCTGGGCCAGCCACTCCATGTGCGCCGCCCCAAGCACGCAGCCCCTTTCGAACACCGGCTCATCGAACGGGGGATTGCTGAGAGCTGCGAGGTCGATCGGGGCCGAGTTGTTCTCGTATCTGATCGTGGTATCCGTGCTCTCGATCCGGTCTTTGAAGACCGGGTTTCCCCAGATGGCGATCTGGTCGTTGATGTGTATGGGCCCGTCGATGACGTCGCCGCTACGGAAGTAACCGGGGCCGGAGGGGCCCACGCCCAGATTCGTGAAGTAGAGGTAATCCATGAACGACCGCGGCGTCATCTCGGTCTCGATGGCGCACGTGTGACCGTCGACCGTGGCCACCGAAGTGACTATGAAGATTGGTCGGACGACGCCCGTCTTGGGCGTCAGGGTGGCGAAGTACAGGCCATCGCCCGCGCCCTCGGCGTAGTCACCAAACGGATTGACGGCCGTCGTCGGTCGAACGGACTGCTGCTGCAGCCACGCCTGGGTGCGCTCGGCCCCTGCCTCGGCAAGGTAGAGGGCCTGCGAGGCCCTCACGTCACGCATGGCCAGCGCGGCGTCCTGCGCCCCCAGCTCCATGACCGCAAATGTGGTGATCAGCATCACGATGGCGATGATCATCACTATCACGAGAGTGGAGCCTGACTCGTTTCTCACGATGCCCTTGAACGACTTCATGCTGAACCTCCTTGAAGGCCCCACACCTGCGAGCGCCCGAGACGGGCAGAACGCGGCTTTCCCCGATGTATGAGCGGCAGGGGAGCGCCTGGTGTGCTTAGATGCACAGAGCATGCCAATCTGCGAGTTTTGCTCAGGTGTTTCTATGGGTTGTAAGTTATTGTGTGAAACTGTGTTAGGCGATTTGGCCGCCGGGACCGGGACCTCGGGGGCCCCTCGAGGCCGCCGGCCGGCCGGATGTTGCGAGGAGACCCGCATATTGCGCTGGCAGCTGTCCGCGGGCAAGCGAACGCCCACCCCGGAAGGGTGGGCGTCAATGTGTCGCCGAAGCGCGAATGAGTGCCTGTTCAGTTACTACCAGCCCCTGCGTCCCGGGCAGGAGACGAAGCCTATTACGTCGCACTTGTCGTCGCCGATGGTCTCTACGGTGTACCCGTTCTCCAGCGTGAACTGGATGGTGTCACCGTCCCGCAGGACGTGGGACTCACCACTCACCGTATATCGTACCATCCCGCGCACGCAGTACAACACTGCCTCACCCAGCGCCGGCGGTCTCTCAATGATGTCCCCGGGCTCCGACACCTTCCTTGTGACAGTCAACGTCCCCCAGGGGACGTCCGCTGTGAGCCGCTCCATTTCCGTGGCGCGCTTGGCTACATCGCACTTGTACTCAGTCGTTCTGTCCTTGCGACGGACCACCACCGCGAGCGGCGACGACTGCTCCTCGACGAAGTGCGCCGGCCTCTCTTCGAGGGCGGCCGCTATACGCTGAAGGGCGCCTATCGTAGGGGAGGTCTTGCCGCGCTCGATCTCGGAGATGTGCGTCGCGGACATCCCGGACCTTATGGCGACCTCCTTCAGTGTCAGGTCGCGCCTGAAGCGGGCCAGCCTGACCCTCTGTCCGACTTCTTCCTTCGTTGGCATATGTATCTGGTCCTCCACTCATCCCACGGTTTCCGCGAGTTCTCGGGCCGGCTGACGGGAGTCCTGACTATCTCGAGGCGTCATCACGGGTTATGGTCCACCAGAGAGGTGCCTCTCCGGATGCTGCTAGATCTGCACCAATGTCGGAGCTGTCAGGACAATGATAGTCTCGGACTCCTCATCACCGATGTTCTCAACCACGTATCCCTCGTCCAGACGGAGCTGGATGGTGTCTCCCTCTCTCAGGACGTGCGACTCACCCAGCGCCGCTATTCTGACCATCCCTGCGGTGCACAACGCCACGGCCTCGCCGATCCTCGGCGGACCGTGGAGGATGGCGCCCGGCTCCGCACACTCTCTGAAGACCTGCACGTACCCACCGGGTATGCCGCTGCTCAGGGTCTCGACCTTCAGCGGCACTCCCTTAGCATCGGACCCGAAGAACTCGCACCTGTCGGCCACGCGCGTGAGCTTGACCCTCGGCAGCTCATCCTCCTGAACGAAGTAGGAAGTTCTCTCGCCTAGAGCCGCCGCTATTCGCTGGAGCGCGCCAATGGTCGGAGATGTCTTCCCCCGCTCTACCTCCGAGATGTGCGTGGCTGACATGCCGCATCGAGCGGCCACTTCTTTGAGCGTCAAGTTGCGGTCGAATCGCGCAACCCTCAGTCTGCGTCCTAGTTCCGCCTTGGTCGGCATGGTTCGCTTGCGTCCTTTCACTTCGCGTCCTTCTGAACGCCAATGCAGTGCCGTGTGCGTTTCTGACGGGCTGGACAATCCCTTCCTTGGGATGCTACTTGTCCACCGAGGTTCCCAAAGCTTCCACAATTCATAAAGTAATAGAGGAATACGGTCAAGTCAATAGTTCTACCGGAATTCGCGCCTCCAACAGCATGACTCCGCGGCGGCGGCCCCGAGGGCGGGCGTTCAAAAGGAGCGAAAGCGCCTGTATGACCGCCAACTGATGGTTGACACGGCCGCGTTCCACCTGATAGATTCGGCAGTTGCCTGATATCTGCAAGCCGTCATCATCACTGCCGCCGTGGAGTGCGAGGTGCGCACTTACGGTGCCGGTCATCCTTCCCCGGGAGGGAACATGATCAGCGACCTGAACGAGATATTCTCGACGAACGCGAAGCACATGAAGAAGTCCGTAATCCGGGAACTGCTCAAGCTGACCCGCCGCCCGGAAGTCATCTCGTTCGCGGGCGGGCTGCCGGACCCGGCGGCGTTCCCCATCGACGAGGTTGCGGAGATCGCCGCCCACGTCCTCAAGACGCAGGGGGCGACGGCGCTGCAGTACGGGCCCACGGAAGGGGACTCGAGGCTGAAGGACGAACTCATCGCGCACCACGAGCGCGAGGACGGGATGCAGCTCAGGCCGGAGAACGTCCTCATCACCGTGGCGTCGCAGCAGGGGCTCGATCTCACGGGGAAGGTCTTCATCGACCGTGGCGATCAGGTGATCGTCGGCCTCCCGACCTACGTCGGTGGTCTCGGCGCGTTCGGGAGCTACGGCGCTCAGATGATCGGCATCGAACTCGATGACGACGGCATGCGGATGGATCTCCTGGAGAGCGAACTCGAGCGGATGCGGAAGAAGCGGCAGAAGCCCAAATTCATCTACGTTGTGCCCGACTTCCAGAACCCCGCCGGGATCACGATGAGCGAGGAGCGTCGGATAACGCTCATCGAGCTGGCGCGCAGGTACGACGTTCTGATCGTCGAGGACAGTCCGTACAAGGAGCTGCGCTTCGAGGGGGAGACGCAGAAGTCGATCTTCGCTCTGGACGGGACCGGCCACGTCATCGGCCTTCACACGTTCTCAAAGATACTGTTCCCCGGCATGAGGCTCGGCTGGATGATCGGTGACGAGGCCGTCATCCAGAAGATGGTCATCGCGAAGCAGTCGACGGCCCTCTGCAAGACGAGGTATAGCCTTGCAAAATTACCCGCAGCTGATTCTCCCGGTTTCGCCGGCATTGTCATCGAGGAGGGCAAGAGCCTCACA
>DAOWER010000100.1 GCA_030638405.1 Candidatus Eiseniibacteriota bacterium
CGCGGTCCGGTACCGATTACCTGTAGAGCGCCTTGACGGTGCCCCAGCTCGACTCCTCGACCGGGCTCCCGCAGGCCGGGCAGTCAGGCGTGCCCCAGCACCACGTGTCCAGCGCAAGAGTCTGAATCGGACTGGAATCATCGATCACGAACTCATGGTTCGGGTCGCAGTCCCACGTCGCGCAGTCGTCCTTCTGATACTTGTACTGGACGTAGGGGTTCGTGCCGGCCACGAAGAGCACGGTGATGTCGTAGAGGTTGGGGCTCACCGCGGGGCAGGGCTGCACCATCCCGACGCCGGGCTGGCCCCAATCGGTGAGTGCGGGATCGCTACCGGTCACGCATACGTCACCAGTCGAGCCTTCCGGGATGCAGAGCTGGAAGGTGACGAGAACGTCCTCCGCCGTCACCTCGGTGATCGGCAGGAAGAAGTTCGGCGCGTTGCCGGCCTGGTCGTTCCCGTAGCACTCGGCCAAGTCGGTGGTGTCGACGACCTTGATGTAGTACTCGACCGTGGTGCAGCCATGGCCGGCGGGGATCTGCCCCGTGTACTCATCGTTGTCGCCGACGTCGGTGTTGTACGTCATCGCGACTTCAGTGAAGTCGACGCCCGTGTCGCACTTGTAGTACAGGTAGGCCTCTATGCCCGCGCCCTGACCTACCGTGTCGGTCACGCCTTCCTTCCAGACCTGGACGTACGTGTCGATGTTGTCGGCCGACGTATAGGTCACGCCGTTGTTCGGCCAGATGTTGCCGCACCAGCCCACGGCGCCCATCGCCGTCGAAGCGAACGCAACCAACAGCACGGCGGCAGCGGCGATGCTCGCAAACCTCTTCATCTCACTTCCCCTTTCCTTGACGCCCCATGCGGGCGCCAGTGTGGGAACGTGCGGGCGCGCAACGTCCCCGCACCGCTGCGAGGGGCGACGCACACCCACGACAAACGCACTCGTTGGCCGCTCGTCCGCGCGACGCGCACGGCGCGGGCGACCGGTCACTTGCTGTCAATTGAGGACGCCCTGCGGCGCCTGTTGACTCAGCACAGATAATAACACAACTATTCGAGTGTGTCAATGGCACGACTCTCTTTGTCCAGAATGTGCGCGGGCCCGAGAGGGGGATTCATCGGGCCCGCGTGAGGAACTGAGCAGGATCTGTCCTGCCTGGTATTTGGATGCCGGGAGGGGAACGGAGTTCCGGCCCCGGCGGTGGAAACCGGTGATCCGGCGCCGTTTAGGAGAGGAGGAAACCTCAGTCGGAGAGGCCCAGGAACGCAGAAACGCGGCCGCACTAGGCGACCGCGCCTGTCTCGACGAGATTCTGGAGCTGGTGAGCGGGCTCGAACCGCTGACCTACGCATTACGAATGCGTTGCTCTACCAGCTGAGCTACACCAGCTCAATTCCCGCCGTCTGTCTGCTGTGGTGCCGCCCCGCAGAATCGAACTGCGGACACACGGATTTTCAGTCCGTTGCTCTACCAACTGAGCTAGGGCGGCACATGTCCAACCACGGATACTAACAACGCGGGCCCGCGATGTCAAGCCGATAGGGGCGCTGCCGGTCTCCCCCGGTCCGGATGCACTTCCGCATCAATCGGGATATCCATCCGGGAATCGCTGCATCCACTCCCATGCGGCCCCGATCATATCCGAGAGATCGGGGTGGAGGGGCTGCCACCCGAGTTCCTCCTCCGCCAGGCGCGCGCTGGCGACGAGCCGGGCCGGGTCTCCCTCGCGCCTCGGTCCGTACTCCCAGGGGACCTTCTTCCCGGAGACGGCCTCGGCCGTCTCGATGACATCGAGGACACTCGCGCCCTCGCCGTTGCCGAGGTTGTAGATCCCGCTCCGTCCCTCATCGAGCGCTTTGAGCGCCGCGATGTGCGCGTCCGACAGGTCGCGCACGTCGATGTAGTCTCTGATGCACGTCCCGTCCGGTGTGTCGTAGTCGTTACCGAAGACAGTGAGCCCCGAGCGCGTACCCGCCGCCGCCTGGAGCGCGATGGGAATGAGGTGCGACTCCGGGCTGTGGTCCTCGCCGCAGTCGGAGGACGCGCCGGCAGCGTTGAAGTACCGCAGTGATATGTGCCTCAGTCCAGTCGCGGACGCCTGCCATTCCAGCACCCGCTCGAAGACGCGCTTGGTGTCTCCGTACACGTTCACGGGCTCGGTCCGCGCGGTCTCGAGGATGGGCACGGACGCGGGCTCCCCGTAGACGCCGGCCGACGAGGAGAAGACGATCTTCGAGACGCCGGCGGCCGACATGGCCGACAGGAGCCTGCTCCCCCGCACGACGTTGTTGTCGTAGTACTCCGCGGGTTTCTCCATCGACTCCCCCACCAGGCTCATGGCCGCGAAGTGGATGACCGAGTCGACCTCGTGCTCGCGGAGGAGTCCGGAGACAAGCTCGATGTCGCCGATGTCCCCCGACACGAAGGGCACGTCCGTCGGCACAGCCGACCGGTGGCCCTTGCTGAGGTTGTCCAGAACCACGACGCGACAGTCCGCGGTCAGGAGTCTCTCGACCGTCACGCTGCCGATGTAGCCGGCGCCCCCGGTGACCAGAACCGATGAACTCATCTTCGTCCTTTCGAGAGGGAGCCTGTCTACGGCGGGTGACGAAGCTATGACTAGCGACGCGCGCGCGGCAGCAGACGGCGCACTTCCGCCAGACCCAGGAGCCCGGCAGTGACCAGGTAGATCGCGCCACCCACGACGGTCGCCAGGACCATTCTCAGCAGTCTCTCAGCCAGGAGATTATCAGCAAGTCGTATGCCAAGCCAGCTACCAATGGCCCAGGCATCGACCGCCCACACGGCCACGATCAGGACGGCTCCCGAGACCGCGACCTTCAGTGCCGGTGTCAGGATCTCGACCGGCCGGATGGCGGCCCCGACCGCAAGCGCGCGCCGGTTCAGTACCATGTAGAGGATGACCGCGTGAATCGAGAACGAGATCGAGCTCGCGAGCGCCAGTCCGGCGTGACTGAGCGGCGTCCGCACCAGCAGCAGGTTGAGCACCACGTTCAGGAAGAACGCCACGACCGCGACCTTGACGGGCGTCTTCGTGTCCAGCTTCGCCGCGAAGGCGCGCACGAGCAGGAAGACGGCGCCCATGCCCAAGAGCCCGGTGGAGTACATCGCCAGCGCCGACGCCGTCATGGCAAGGTCGTTCGCGTCGAACGCGCCGCGCTGGTACACAACACCCACGATCGGCCGCGCGAGCCAGACCGACAGCAGTATGACAGGCGTGAGGAACGTCAGATTCATCCTCAGACCGGACAGCAGCGTCTCCTTGAACTCGCCGTGCTTGCCCAGAGCGTGCTGCTCCGCGAGCACCGGCGCGACCGCGCGACCTGCCGCGAGTGCGAGGATCGCGTACGGGAGGTGCACGAGCCGGAAGGAGTAGTAGAGCGACGATATGCTCCCGGGCACGAGGAACGAAGCAATGGTCCGATCGACGATCACACCCACTCGCTGTATCGCGGCCGCAACCACCACCGGCCCGGAGAGGGTGGCGACGTGCCGCACGTCCTTATCGTCCAGCCCGGCGCCGCGCCTGAGCAACCGCTCGCCGTCGCCAGCCGCCAGCCGCGATGCGAACGGAACCTGCACCAGAAGCTGGAGCGCCCCGCCGACGAGCACGCCCACGGCCAGACTGACGTACGAGAGCCGCCCCGACAGGGTGAGCACGGACACGATGATCCCGATGTTCAGAAGAACGGGCGCAAGGCTGTAGACGCGGTATCTCCTGAAACTGAGGAGCACCGCGCCCATGAGCGCTGCAAGGCCGATGAAGAGGCCGAAGGGGAACATCAGCCTCGTCATGAAGACGGCGGCCTCGGCGACCTCGCCCGTGAACCCGTGCGCGACGATGCGGACGAGGAGCGGCGCCGCGGCGACCCCGACGAGCACGATGACCACGAGAGCCACCGTGAGGTTGACGACCGTCCTCGATGCCAGCCTCCAGGCGCGCGACGTCTCACCGCGAGCGTGCAGCCCTCTGAAGAGGGGCATGAAGGCGGACTCGACCGTCGTTTCCCCGAGGATCCTGCAGAGCAGATTGGGAATCGTGAAGGCGGCGACGAAGATGTCCATCGACGTGCCGGCACCGAAGAAGGCGGCTGTGACCACTTCCCTCGCGAAGCCCGATACCCTGGAGACCAGAGTCCCGGTCCCGATGTGCGCGAAGCCGCGGACGATGTCGCTGCCGCTTGAGGTGCGTTTCGCTTCCGGCACGCTTCACATCCCCCAAGTGTGGAACAGTCGCCGCGAGCGGTCGCCCGCGGTCGGCTGAGCGAGGCTAGCAGGTCGCCGAGACCGGTGTCAACGAGCGACGGTCCCCGCTTAAGAGCGCGTCCCGCGGTCTCTCTCCGGCACGCGCCCTGCGGACAGCCGGCACGCGTCCTACGGACGCCGCCCCGGGGTGCCCTCTTCGCCGGTCCCGGTTTCGAATCCACCCACCCAACGTTCGCAGCGCAGGCAGGACAGCCGAACGGCGGGAACGTGCAGGCCGGAATGGAGACAGCAGAAGTCGAGGCCGGGGAGCAACCTCCCCGGCCTCAATGTGTTCTGTCCCCCAAACTGGGGATGGGCTCTGCGGCCTTGAGGCTACCAGCGAATGGCGCCGGGCTTCACGCAAATCCAGAGCGCCTTGTTCTTTCCCTTGCCCGTGAACGTGGCCCTGTGCTCGCACTTGGCGGAGTAGTGGAGGCAGTCCCCCGGCTCGATGATGAATTCCTCCTCATCGACGGTCACACGAGCCTTGCCCGCCACCATCACGATCGCCTCCTCACCATCGTGCGAATGGGACACTAGCAACCCGCCCTCCTTCTCGTCCACGAGAACCAGCTTCACACGGCCCGCGGGAATCCCGCTGGTCAGTGCTCTGGCGGTGACGAAGGCATCACCTTCGCTCCCGAGGAGCACGGTCTCCCTGTCTTCCTTCTTGACGACGGAGACGCGCGGCAGTGCCTCGTCCTCGACGAAGAAGGCCGTGTCCTTTCCCAGGGCGCCCGCTATTCTCCGGAGGGCCCCCACGGTGGGCGACGTCTTCCCACGCTCAATCTCTGAAATGTGTGTCGGAGACATCCCCGAGGACTGAGCGACATCCTTGAGAGTCATCTCCCCCTGCTTCCGGACTGCCTTCAGGCGCTTCCCGACCTCTTCAGTAGTTGGCATGTCACTCCCTCTCGAAACGCGGCGGGGCACCTTCCGGCCCAGTCCGCTCGCAGCCTGTGAC
>DAOWER010000259.1 GCA_030638405.1 Candidatus Eiseniibacteriota bacterium
AAGCTCTATCACGTAGACGGGGTCGGTGGCGGTGATGGCGCCTCCAGCTATGAACGCGTGCAGCTCGGAGTCCAGGATGTCGACGTCCCTCGGGTCCGCGCCGGCGTCCAGCGCAACGATGGTCGTCGACCAGTCGGACGTGTCTATGACGTAGACGTTCGAGTCGTCCTCGCACGCGACGACGAGCCTGGAGCCGTCGAGAGTCACATCGATGCCCCACGGGTCGTCACCGACGGCGACCGTCGTGACCTCCGTGAGCGTGGCGCGGTCGATGACGCGGACCTGATCGGTCGCCCGGTCAGTGACGTAGATGTACACGCCGTCCGGGTCGACCACCAACTGCCACGCGGATGAACCGATGTCGACGCTCCTAAGGACGGTAGATGCGTCCTGGTCGATCTCATACAGCGTGTCGTCGTACCAGTCGAGGGCGTAGATGTTCTTGCTGACCGGGTCGAGCGCCATGTTGCCTGGGCCGTCGTAGATCCCGCCGGAGCCCGTCAGGACGTAGAGGCTGTCCGTCACGGAGTAGTCGGACGTCTTGATGAGCGTCACGTAGTCCCCGTCGCGGGCGCTGACGAGCGCCGTGGAGCCGTCGTCGATGAACACGACCGAGTTCGGGTACTCACCGACAGGTATCGTGTGGGTGATCGAGTTCGTCGCCACGTCGATGACGACCACGTGGTCCCCCGACGCATCGGGCACCCAGACCTCGGAGCCGTCCGGCGTCATGGTCGCGTCGTACGGATAGGGGTAGGCCGCCGGAAGGGGAATGGGCGTGCCCACCGCATAGGTCAGCACGTCGAACGGAATGACGTCATCGGAATTGCTGCAGGCGACGTAGCCGTCGTCGGCGATCGCGGGGACGGCGAGAGTGGCCGCGATGCACGCGGCGAGCGCCGAAACGAGGAGAACCGAGAGCAGCGTCTTCACAGGAGCACCTCCTCGGGTGGTTGGTGGGGCGCGGCAGAGCCGCCCGTGTAGCGACGGTACGTGCGTGCCGCGCGGCATGTGAGAACAACACTACCATGATACCAAATGGCGCGCCTGCGTGCCACGCGATTAGGGGTGGGGTCCCAGGGGGCACGCGTGCTAACTCACGCTCGGGCTTGCTTTTCGCGTGTTTCGGTGCCAAACTGAGTAGTACGCGCCACATGCGCCTGGGGTGCACCCTCCGTCGGTTCGCCCGGCGGGAAGGTCCACGTGTGGTTCAGATGAAAGGTGGTGGCGCGTGAACTCGGCACATCTTGCAGTTCGACTCTCCGTTCTCTCGGTTCTCCTGTTTGTCTTCGCGTTCGCCGTATCTCCCGCCCGCTCGCAGGAGATGACGCTCGAGTACCTCGGCAGGCTCAACTTCAGGTCCGGATACCCCGATCACATGATGGACGCGCGCGCGGTCGACGATTCCGTGGCCATCGTGGCGTCGAATCTCGGCCTCGCGCTCGTCAACGTCCACTCGCTGCCGGTCGACGGCACCGAGGACGCCATCTTCAGGCTTCCTGACCTGAACGCGCGCGACCTGCGCATCAAGGACGGTCGCTACGTCTACGTGATCCTCGCACGGACACACAGCCCCGGTGGGCCGGGACTCGCCGTGGTGGAGATCGTCGGGTCAACGCTGGTGCTCCGGAACACCATCACCGAGCCCACGGTCATCTTCGAGAAGCTCGACCTGGTCGGCGACCGACTCTACGTGACGACACACAGCCACGGCCTGCGCATCTACGACCTGTCGGCTCCCCTTGCCCCATCGCTCATCGGAAGCGTCTCCGATGGTCTGGTGGACGCCACCGGGATCCACGTTGTCGGTGACATCGCGTACGTGGCCGACGGCGCCGGTGGGCTCAAGGTCGTCGACATGTCCGATGAGGCGAATCCGTTCGTCGCGGCGGGGGAGGACCTGTCGACGGCGACGGGAACCGCCCACGACGTGACAGTCCGGAACGGCCACGTCTACGTCGCCCTGGGTGGGGAGGGAGTGGCGTTCTACGAGAACGGGGAACTTCCGAGCCGCATCGTGTACACGGCCGGCACGAACGCGAAGGATCTGAGCTGGGTCGGTGACCATCTGGCGGTCGCGGAGACGGACGGCATTCGTGTGTTCGCGGTGGAGGCGGACGGGAGTCTGAGTCCGGCGGCGCGCGAGCTGGTAACGCGACGCGGCATCAACGCGAGTCACCTCCGCATAGCGAGCGCCCTGGAGTCGATGAGCGGAGACCTTCTTCTGTGCGCCGACTGGGCGGCCACAGATCTCTACCGCCTGGTTCCCGGGTCCGTCGGCACGCAGGCCGACATCACGCCGAGCCTCATCCGTATCCGCTTCGCGCCGGGCGGCGGCAGCGCTGACGTGACTCTCAGGAACACGGGAGCGGCGACGCTCGACGTCACGAGCGTGGTTTCGAGCCGCCCGTCGTTCACCCCCAGCTACGCGGGCGGGTCGATAGCACCCGGCGACAGCGTCGCGTTCACTATCAGCTACGATGGGACTCCATCAGAGGGAACGGGCGTCGTGCTGTTCTACTCAAATGACCCCGACGAGAACCCGCTGCCGATCCAGGTGTTCGGGAACACGGACTACCTGGATCCCGGAGAGCCGTCGTTCGACTTCACGCTGCCATCGATCCGGAGGGACCCGGACACGGGGGACTACATCGAGGAGCCGTTCACGCTCTCGGACCACCTCGGCAAGATCGTGTGGTTCCAGGTCTACGGCACCTGGTGACCGGCCTGCCAGCCCGCGGTCGCGGACATGCAGAACACTATCGTCAGGGAATTCGAGAGCAACGCCGACGTCGTGACGCTCCTGTTCAACCAGGGGGGCGTCATGGGCGAGGACTACGACTGGATGAAGACCTTCTGGGACAACCTCTATCTCAGGGGCACGGTCGTGCACGACGCCGCCTGGGTGGCCGCGAACGAATACCTGCAGCCCAACACCAACCTGCCGTTCGGCAGGGGTTTCGTCATCGACCGCGACGGGACGGTTGCCCTGCCGCACTTCGGGCACAATCCCAAACTGGTAATCGATACCATCCACGACCTCCTCGATGGGACGTCGGTGCCGGGCGACAATGACTGGTCTCAGGCAGGTGAGTCGGCCCTGCTGCTGCAGAGCCGGCCCAATCCGACGAGTTCGAGCACAGCCATTGCCTACACACTGCCGGCGCCCGGCGACGCGTCAGTCAGGGTGTACGACGTCAGCGGCAGGGAGGTGGCGGTGCTCGCCGCGGGGAGGCATGAGGCAGGGGAGCACACGGCGGTCTGGGGTGGCCTCTCGACCGGCGGACAGCCTGTCGGGAGCGGGATCTACTTCGTTCGGCTCGAGACGGCCGCGGGTGCTCTTGCCAGGAAGATAGTTCTGGTGAGATGACGGCCGGAGCCCGCGAGGTGGTTGCCCGGTCGCCGAAAAGAGGCTCTCAGGTGACGGTACCAGGTTCGAGGCCGCCGGGAGAACGTCCCGGCAGCCCGAATCCCGTTGACACTCCACACGCCTTCACTTAAAGTTATAAGTTCCGAAAGCACCGAGTATTAGGGGCTGTTCGGGATGTTTGAGACACTTCTCGTGTCGACGCTTGGCGCTCGGCGAGTGGGTTGGTGTACCCAGGGAGGATGTGTTGTCGGCTGGGTCTACTCTGCTCATACGCGGCGGGCACGTCGCACTGCTTGATGACGAGTTGACGGTCCTGAGCGACGGTGCCGTCGCCATTGTCGGCAACAGGATCGAGGCCGTGGGCAGCGCGGCCGACGTGGGTGCGCGCTACGATGGTGCGGAGACCATCGACGCCTCGGGCAAGCTCGTGATGCCCGGGCTCATCAACGCCCACACGCACCTCTACAGCGCCCTTGCCAGGGGGCTCGTGGCGGACATCGAGCCGTCGTCGAGCTTCACCGAGATCCTGGAACATCTCTGGTGGCGCCTGGACAGAGCGCTGACCCTGGACGACGTCCGCCTCTCCGCGGCCGCCGGGGCCATCGACCTCATCAGGAACGGCACGACCACCATAATCGATCATCACGCGAGTCAGGTCCACATCGACGGCAGCCTCTCCGCGGTGGCGGAGTCCCTGGATGAGTCCGGGCTCAGGTTCAACCTGTGCTTCGAGGTTTCGGACCGAAACGGGGAAGAAGCACGTGAGGCCGGGCTTGCTGAGAACGAGCGGTTCGCGCGCCTTGCGGCATCGCGGCAGGTCGCCTCGCGGCGCGGCTCCTCCGGGGGACCGGATCCTTCTCCGGACTCGGGTTCTTCTGAGGGACGGGGTTCTTCCCCGGACGCAGGCCGGGGCGACGGCCGCATTGGTGCGAGCGTCGGACTGCACGCCAGCTTCACGCTCGAGGACGCGACCCTCGAACGCGCCGCCGGGATGGCGGCGGATCTCGGCCTGGGGTGCCACATCCATGCCGCGGAGGACGTGGCCGACGTCGAGGACAGCGTCAGCCGGTCCGGGAAACGCGTGGTCGAGCGGCTGGAGTCGTTCGGGATTCTGGGGCCGCGCTCCATCGCCGCGCACTGCATACACGTGGACGAACGCGAGACGGCCGTACTGGCGGAGTCGGGCACGATCGTCGCGCACAACCCGCAGTCCAACATGAACAACGCAGTGGGGTGCGCGGACGTTCCCGGCATGCTCGGCAGCGGAGTGCTGATGGGGCTCGGGACAGACGGGTTCACCGCGAGCATGTTCGATGAGATGAAGGTGGCGACCCTCGTTCACAGGCACCAGTCAAGGGACCCGCGCGTCGGACACGACGTGGCGGCGAGGCTGTGTCTTGTGAACAACCCGACCATCGCGTCGCGGCTCTTCGACGACCGCGTCGGGCGACTCGAGCCAGGGGCGCTCGCCGACGTGATTGTGCTCGACTACGACGCGCCGACGCCTCTCCAGACGGGGAACTTCGGCGGCCACCTCATCTTCGGCCTCACGGGATGGATGGTTGAAACGGTGATCATAGACGGTCGGGTGGTCATGAGAGACCGTGAGCTGACGACGGTCGATGCACGGGAGATTCGGGCGCGGGCGCGGGAACGCGCGCGCGACCTCTGGAAACGGATGTAGCGGGATGGAGGATCGATGGCGGGGAGCGGGGCCAGAGTAACGGGGCTCAGGTGCATGAAGTGCGGGCGCGAGTACGCGCCGGGCGAGGCGGCGTACACCTGCGAGTCGTGCGGGCTCGAGGGGATCCTGGACGTCCTGTACGACTACGACGAGATAGCGAAGGCGTTCACGCGGGAGGATCTTGCCGCGTCGCGAGAGGACTCGCACTGGCGCTACCTGCCGCTCATGCCGGTGGCCTCGTCGGAATCTCTCCCGGTCCTGCGCGCCGGCTGGACGCCGCTCTACTCCGGCCGCGGCCTGCTCGATCTTCCGAACCTCTTCATCAAGGACGACAGCCTGAACCCCACCGCCTCGCTGAAGGACAGGGCCACGTCGGTGGGGATCGCTAGGGCGATGGAGGAGAACGCGTCCGCGGTCGCGGCGGCGTCCACCGGCAACGCGGGCAGCTCGCTCGCCGGGTTCGCCGCGGCGGAGCACGTGCCGTGCTACATCTTCGTGCCGGCCGACGCCCCGAAGCCCAAGATCGCGCAGCTCCTGGTCTACGGCGCCACGGTCTTCGCCGTAGACGGCAGCTACGACGACGCGTTCGACCTGGCCGCGGAGGCGATAGAGCACTACGGGTGGTACAATCGCAGCTGCGCCGTCAACCCGTACCTCATCGAGGGTAAGAAGACCGTGGCATTCGAGATCTGTGAGCAGATGGGATTCCGGGCGCCCGACAAGGTGTTCATTCCCGTCGGGGACGGGTGCATCACAAGCGGTGTCTACAAGGGCTTCGCCGAGTTCGCGGAGCTGGGCTTCATCGAACGCGTCCCGGAGCTCATCGGCGTTCAGGCCGAAGGCTGCGACCCCATCAAGGTCGCGTTCGATTCGGGAAATGAGCTCGTGCCGTGCGAGGCTTGCACTATCGCCGACAGCATCGCCGCCGGCCACCCGCGGAATTGGCGCAAGGCGACTCGCGGCATCCGCACGAGCGGCGGCTCGATGATGTCCGTCACCGACGACGAGATCCTCGAGGCCATCGCCGCTCTCGGCCGGGCGACGGGCATCTTCGCGGAACCGGCCGGGGCGACGGCTTTCGCCGGCCTGTCCAAGGCCGTCGGGGCGGGAGCGGTCGCGAGCGACGAGACCGTCGTTGTGCTGATGACCGGAAGCGGGCTCAAGGACACCGACAGCGCGATGCGCGCCGCGGG
>DAOWER010000228.1 GCA_030638405.1 Candidatus Eiseniibacteriota bacterium
GACCGGCGCAACGTCGGCCACGTCGACCTCCTCACCTTCCACGACGGCCTGTCTGACGGGAACCTCTCCGAAGAACGTCTCCATCGAGACCGGGGCGAACGAAAGATAGACGTACCGGTCGTCCGGTGAATCCCAGACAGAGAGATTGTGCAGCTCGAGTCCGCCGCTGTCCGAGACCGCCGAAGCGCTCTCTTCGGACGGGGTTTCGTTCGCGCGCTGCGTGTTGGGGCGCTCGTGCCGCGTCCCCATCCCTGCAGGCCCGGCTGGAAGCCCGTCCGCCGTCACGCGCTCCGGTGCGCCCAGCACGGCCGTCACGAGCGGCCCGTCACCCGTGGCCCGCGGCAGCTCGCCCGCGCGTGCATCGCTCGGGCCGCACAACCTCACGGTCGTGCAGAACCCGACGGCCACGAGCGCGAGCAGCGCGAACGACGCGAACACCCTCGCGACTGCCCTCATGCTGGATTCCTTTCTCGGGTGGTGAGATGTCTCCGGTCCCTCGGTACTTCGCCGTAGGGCAACGGGACTACAAGCGCATCAGTTGGCCTGTTCCGTCCGCCCGTCAGCCGCGGCGGGCCCCCAAAGGGCGCCTGTTGCAGACGCACCTCGCGCGGCAGGGGGCCCACCTTTGGCTATTCGTGGGGAGTCCGGAGCTTCGATAGTCTCTTCGTCTGCTGCGTCAGAGGCCATCTTCACGATGACCATTGTCAGATCGTCCGTCTGTGAGGCGCCGGCCGCGAAGTCCTTGATGCTGGTGTAGACCTGCTCCTCGATCTCGCGGGCAGAAGCGTGCCTGTGCTCGATCAGGAGCTGTTCGAGCCGCTCCTCCCCGAACATCTCGTCCTCGGTGTTCGCGGCTTCAGTCACGCCGTCCGTATAGAGGACCAGGTCGTCTCCAGCGCAGAGAGTCGCCCGGCCCTCCTCGTACTCCGAGTCGGGCATGATGCCAACCACGAGCCCTCCGCGGTCAAGGTAGTCGCGGCTGCCGTCCGCCCTGAGTATGCACGGCGGGTTGTGCCCCGCGTTGACATAGACGAGCTCGCCGGTACGAGTATCCAGAACCGAGTAGAAGAAGGTGATGAAGACGCTGTCCTCAGTGTACCCGTGCACGAGCCTGTTCACCCTCGTGATGAGTTCGGCGGCGGGCACGTTGCTCTCCGACAGTGCCCGGACCGCCGCCTGCACGTTCGCCATGAGTATCGCTGCCGGCGTTCCCTTGCCCGAGACGTCTCCTATGGTTATCGCGAGCCTGCCTTCACCGATGTCGATGACGTCGTAGCAGTCACCGCCAACGTGCCTGGCCGGAACGGTGAACGCGAACATGTCGAGTCCCGGAAGAGACGGGAAGGTCTTGGGCAGAAGCGCCATCTGGATGTCTCTGGCGATGTTCATCTCGTGTTCGAGCTTGCCGCGCTCCGCCGCTTCCTGCTCTATCTGCGTCCTCATCTGCTCATACGTGTAGGTGACGAGGCCGACGGCCAGCGCCAGGACTCCATTGATGGTCAGGACCATGAGGCCGAGCCTCAGCTGGTAGAGAACCACCAGAGGGTTCACGAGCATGGCGAGTCCGCTTCCCAGCACGCCGCCCGCCACGAGGGTCAGCCCCGCCAGCGGGATCCTGAGGATCACCGGAAGCCCGCTGTATCTCGGCAGCACGAATCTCGCCGTGAGGACCGCCGCGAAACCGACAACGTTCGCGAAGACGATGCTCATGGGGACGAGTCCCCGCGCCATGATGTCACCACCGGCGAACAGGTGTATCGCGCCCCCGACGCTGAGCCCAGCGAGGCTGTTCCCCAGGGCCCAGAGCCATACGGTCCTGGCCCCGAACGGCCTCGCCTTCTGAAGTTGAGCTGAGTTGCCGCGCTTCGCTCTGCTCATTCGATTACGCTCCAGCCCCGGTGCCGGGGAATTCGTTGGGCAGTCCGTCCGAGACGACCGGAGCAGGCTCGAAAGCCGCGTCCAGCCTGGTCTCTTTCCGCTGCATGAGCGCGCCCAATCCGAAGAAGATAACGACGATGCCGATCAGCATGCCCACAATGGGTATGGCCGTCACGAGATAGACGATCGTGAGGCCCAGCAGCATGGAGGGGATTGGAGAGACGTCCGTCCGTCCTCCCCTCCTGAGGATCAGGTTGCCCAGCCAGATCGAGAAGTAGAATTTCGCGATGTAAAGGGCGATACCGTAGGCCATCCCGACGACGAACATCAGCGGGATGGTCAGGATGAACACCAGCAACAGGAGCAGCACGACCGGCATGCAGATGTAGGTGACGAACCCTATCCCCAGGCTCTTGAGGGGCTTGGTCCGGATGGTCTCCGCCGTCTTCCTGGCGTGGTCGCTCGTCAGCGCGACGATGATCGTGCCCGCGACGAGCGCCGCGATGAAGCCGAGGAAGTGGAACAGGACGCTGGCGCCGCCGAGGAAATCGAAGTCGAAGTCGATGTCCTCCTTGATGACCTTTTCGAACGTGACTTCGCCCGCTACTGTCCCCTCGGGGATGTCGATCTCAGCGGGACCCTCGTAGAAGAGATCACCGCCGATGTGCGCATCCGGGCCCAGCCTGATGCCGCCGTCGGTGGTTATCTCAGCGTTGCCCGCGATCGTGCCGTCCATGTCCAGGAACCCGGTCATTATGCGGGCCCTGCCGCCGATCGCTCCATCAACGGTCACCGTGCCCCCGGCGATGATCGCGTCCCCGTCGATGACCGCGGTCTCGTTGATCTTGATCTTCTTGGCGACGACGATGAGGTCCCCGCCGATGTGGCCGTCAAGGTAGAACGTGTCGCACGCGAAGCGGACGTCGTCTCCGACCACGCCTGTGATGCGCATCGTCTCGGACATGCCGTTCAGGTCCTGCGTGACCGTGCCGGTTATCATGCCTTCCTGGAAGCCCGCAACGATGTCACCGTCCAGCGTTCCCTCGATCTCGAGGCACTGCGCCCATATGTAGAGGTCGGCTACCTTGGTCTCTCCCTCAGGCACCAAGTAGCAGTCGGCCTGTTGGACATCGATCTTGCCATGGCCGGGCGTCAAGACGTGGACGGTGGTGGCAGCGGCGCCGCGCGCAACGTCGCCCGCGCCGGTGTCGACGGCCTCGGCCGGCGTGGGCGCCAGCAGGACACCCAGCGCAACGGCCAGTATGAGCAGGCCCATTGCCACCCGGATCATCACGTTCCCGACACTGCTTTCTCCGACCACCGCGACAGCAATCTGTCGCGCCTCTCTGATGCGCCTCGCATTCATGGTGCTCTCCTTGCGTGTGTGGCCCATCCGTTTCTGTCTACACACACAGTCTATGCGTTATTCGCCCCACACCTCAAAGCCCGGCCTGTGAAGCGTAGATTCAAGGGGGTGAAGTGTGCCTGAGCGGGGGTGAATCGCGGGGGGCGGATTGCCCCGGTTTGTCATCCGAGCGGGCGCAGGGGTCGCACAGGTGGGACCAGAGGAAGTCGGCGGGACGGCACGGGCTGCCGGCCTACCAGGGCAGTATCTCCCGCAGCCCCCTGGCGCGCGCTCTCGAGAGCACGAGTTCGCTCTTCGTCTCGTCGTCGACGACTATCTTGTACTTGCCGCTGAACCACGGCACGATCTCCTTGACGTGGTTCAGATTGACGATGCTGGAGCGGTGACTGCGGAAGAAGACCCGAGGGTCCAGACGGCTTTCGAGCTCCGCCATCGTCACGTTCATCATGTACTTCTCGGAAGCCGTGTGCACGAAGACCAGCTCATCCTCGACACCGATCCACACGATGTCGTCCAGGTCTATGAGGACGATCTTCTTCCCCTTCACGGCGGGAAGTCGCCGAACTTCGCGTGACCGGATGAGCCCGGCGAGTCTCGCCATCTGGTCGTCGAGCTGAGGGGTGTCATCGAGCAGCGACCGCGCCCGCTCGATCGCCTCGCCGAGCCGCTCCTTCGAGATCGGCTTCAGCAGGTAGTCGACCGAGTTGACCTCGAACGCCTTGATCGCGTACTCGTCGAAGGCCGTCGCGAAGATGACGAGCGGAGCGCGTGTGAGCGCCTCCACGACCTCGAAGCCGTCCATGCCGGGCATCTGTATGTCGAGAATGACGACATCGGGCCCAAGCTCGCCCACCAGCTCGACCGCCCGGAGGCCGTTCTCCGCCTCACCTGCGACCTCGACGTCGGGGATGTCCGCCAGGAGTTCCTTGATCCGCGCCCTGGCCAGCTCCTCGTCGTCGACCACGAGCACCCTCATCGACCTTCTCATGTCTCGCCCGGCCCTCCCTTCAGGCCCTCCGCTTCCATCCCGCCAGAAAGCGGCAGTATGAGCTCAACCCTGGTCCCCGTCTCCCGGGAGCGCTCGAACCTGAACCACTC
>DAOWER010000177.1 GCA_030638405.1 Candidatus Eiseniibacteriota bacterium
CTGACGCGCGCCGGCTCCGGCAGGTCGAAGGCGATGCTCGTCCCCGGGTTGAAGGGGTTCGGGTAGTTGCCCCGGAGGGTCAGTCGAGTGCCGACCTCGTCGTCGATGCCGGTCGCGAATACCTCCGCTGTGAGGGGGATGTACCTGATCGGCTCGTTGTAGTCGTCGCTGACGAGGACGAGCGTCGCCTCGTAGATGCCGCCCTCGAGGTCGGTCGCGTCAACACAGCACTCGCAGACCGCCTCCTCTCCGGGACTGAGCGTTCCCTCCGTCAGGGACATCGCGAGCCAGGCGGGCGGCGGCGGACCAAGATCGATTATGATCGCCAGCTCGTCGTGCATGTAGGGTTCGTTGTACGCGACCTGGAGTCCGATTGTGCCGTCCGGGTTCTCTATGCCGATGGTCGCTCCCTCCACGTAGCCCACCATCGAGAGGTAGTAGAAGCGGATTGTCCCGTCCTGGTGCAGAACGACCTGGAACGTGTAGATCCCTCCAACGACCGAAGACGCGTTCGGGACCTCCGTGAACTGGACGGTGAAAGTGCCGGCGTCCGGGCTGTAGTGGTAGTGGATCGTCCCGCCGGCCGACGGATCGAGGTCCTCCCAGAACGGGGCTATGAACTCGTTCGGCTGCGCTGGGTCGGGGATGGGGCCGTTCAGACTGGCCGTCCAGTCGGAGCCGAACGTCAGGTAGCCGTTCGAGGAGAGCGCGAACTCGAACCAGCTCGTGTCGTAGAACGGGAACGAGAACGGCAGGGCCACAAGCGTGGCATCGTCGTCCCCGAGCGTGACCATCGTCCCGTAACCCGAGATGTCGTTCCATGTGAACTCCGGGCCGTCGGGCTTGTCGCTGTCGCCCCACCGGTAGCCGAACGCGTCTGGCCCGCCGGAGCCTCGCTCCAGCACTCCTTCGTACGCGAAGAGCTGCCAGTCGAGGGCCATATCGCCCCCGTTCTCGAAGACGAGGTTGTGGCAGAACTCCTCGCCGAACGGGATGTAGTACTCGAGCCACTCGAAGTTGAAGTTGAGGTACGGGATACCGCACCCGACGGACCGCGCTCCCATATTGGGGCATTCCCCGTTGTTCTCGTCAGCGCACGGCGAGTTGACGCTTATGCTGTAGGGCTCGTCCGGCTCGTACTCCACGCCGCAGAATTCGGGGTTGTTCCAGATGTTCCCGTCAGTGCCTAGCTCCCCGGCGATGCACCCGACGTAGTCACCGCCCGCGTTGCCGAACACGTCGCAGCACCCTAGCTGGACGTTTGCGTACTCGCTGCACATGATAGGATCGTTGAGAGACGTGTTGAACGCGATGATCGAGTTTGAGAGGTAGTGGAGGGTGGGATCCGTGTAGAGTGCAGAGCCGCCAAGGCCGGCCGAGTTCGCGGCGAACGTCAGCTTCTGCATGCTGTACATGCGAGATGGGTCTCTGGCGAGTTCCGGGAATTGCACATACAGGCCACCGCCGTAGCCGGTCACGGAGTTTCCGTCAAAGACGCACCGCACCATTCCTATCGGACCGTTGCCGACGGCGTGGACGCCTCCTCCATGCAGGGCCGTGTTGCTGGAGAACCTGCATTCGCTCAAGATCGCCCACCTCGCGGTCTGGTCCGCGTAGAGCCCTCCGCCGAGCAGATTGGCGTGGTTGTCACGGAAGATGCAGTCGTTTATTCGGGGCGAGACGCTGGTCTCGAAGTCGCCGATCCACATGCCGCCGCCGTTCCCGTCTCCGGTCACGGCCGCGCCGCCGGTGAAGATGATGTCCTCTATCTTCGTCGTGCCGCTCAGGTTGACGCAGATCATGCAGCGCGTTAGACCCTCTCCGTCGATGATCACAGTGCCGAGTCCTTCATGTGCCATCAGTCTGACGCCCGACCTCATCATTATCGGCATCGTCTCGCCGGTCGACGCTGAGTAGGTTCCCGGCTTGACTCGGACATAGTCGCCCGGCAGCGCGCCGGCCAGTCCCTCGGTGATGGTGGTGTATTGGCCGCCGCCGCCCTGGTCCACTATGACCCAGTATCCGTGGGCGGCAACGGGCGCGAGCAGACACGCCACGAGCACCATGATTCGCGCAGTCGTTCTCATCGCTTCCTCCATGCCGGAGGTCGCTCTCCGGCGCATGACACACGGGTAGCACCTGCACGCGCCACGCGCGGCGGCATCGAAGCGGCAGGGCTCTCTTGTTCTGCTTAGTCAAGAATACCTAAAGCCTATTATTGTTTGGTGCTCATGTCAAGTGCCGCACCGTGCGAGCCATTCTCAGTGCCAGGGCCGTATCTCGGTTCCCCGAAACGCGTTGAAGCCTCCATCCACGTCTGGTAAACTCCTAGTCTGCTCGAAAGCCATGGAATCCAGTCCTGCAGACCCACTCTGGGCGGGGCCGCGAGCGCGAGAGCGTGAGACGGTCTCCCACTGGAAAGGAGCCACACATGCCGCTGGCCGCTACACGCAAGCTGATGGAGAAGCACGGAATCCCGGGGACGGACGCACGCGACCTCCCGACGAGCAAGAAGCGCTTCCCGGACGGGGCCTGGTACCGAATGGAGATCTCCGGCATCGAGCGTCCGAACGTCCTCGAGGCGGCCATCGACGAGATGAACAAGCGCAACATGCCGATCCATCGCATGATCTCGATGGTGATGGGCGCGACCTACTTCACCAAGCAGGAGCAGAAGGACTTCGCGCAGATGGCGGCCGACGCCAAGCTCGAGGTCATCGTCACGCCGGGCCCGAGGGCTTCGTGGTACACGGGTCGCCAGATCGCGACGCCCGAGGGCGCCCTTTCGGGTCTCCGTTTCCGCGGTTCGGACTCACTCTCGCACGCCATCGATGAGATCCTCTCGCTGATCGACATCGGCTTCCGCGGGTTTCTGGCCGTCGAGGAGGGCGAGCTCTGGCTCCTGAACGAGATGAAGAAGGCGGGTGACATTCCCGAGGACGTGGTCTTCAAGGTCTCGATCTACGCGGGACATGGCAACGCGGCAGGAGGGAAGGTGCTCGAGAGCCTGGGCGCCGGGACGTTCAACCCTGTTGCCGATCTCTCCCTCGCCGAGTACGCGACCATCAGGCAGGTCTGCGACATCCCCATTGACATGCACATTCTGCTGACCGAGTCGTTCGGCGGCTTCACGAGGTTCTACGACGCTCCGGAGATCGTCCGCACCCTCGCACCGGTCTACTTCAAGGTCGAGCCGGGCCCCGCGTGCGCGGCGACCGGCGCAGCACTCTACAAGCCGTGGACCAGTCCCGACCAGCTGGCGTGGTGGGCGCGCGAGAAGGTCAAGTTCGCGCAGATCATCCACGAGATCGTGCAGGAGAACTTCCCGGAGGGGACGCTCTCAAAGGTCGGCGCGAAGGGTCTCGCCATTCCGAAGCCGTAGTCCCGAAGCACCGGAAGCGCGTC
>DAOWER010000243.1 GCA_030638405.1 Candidatus Eiseniibacteriota bacterium
GGACTACACGATCACGATCGACCCCATCCTGCCAGGGAACGACCCGACCGTGACCACCGGGAAGACGGGGGAGGCCTGGTGGGACCCGGTTCTCGGCCTCCACATGCACTTCCCCGTGACGCCCTCGGTGGGATTCAGCATCCGCGCCACGGGCGGAGGCCTAGGCATAGGCGACGCGTCCGACTACATGTGGGACGCTGAGTTCGCGGCCCTCTTCCGCCTGTCCCGTCGGCTGCTGCTGAGCGCCGGGTACCGGCAGTTCAAATACAAGCGGACCGACGGGAGCGGAGATGACGAGATCGTGCAGTCGGTCACCGTGGTCGGGCCGTCGATCGGGCTGAGCATCGGCATCTTCTAGGTCAGCGTTGCAGTTCCCATTGTCGCGCGGTGCGGTCCCGGAGCCGGGCAGACAGTTCGAAGAGCGTTCGGCATGGCGTACCAGGAATCGCAGGAGAGCCCGACACCGGCAGGTCGGGCTCTTCTCTTGGTGCCACCGGCCGGCAGTTGCACGCGTTGGCGCCACGTCTTGGCTTTGACTGACCGGTGCGATGGTCGTAGAATGGCGCCACAGCTGAGCGGTCGTCGCCTGTTCCACTTGCAGATGCCTTGAGGAGCGATACGGAAGTGCCCGTCATCTTCGTCGACGGCGACGCGTGTCCCGTCAAACAGGAGGTCTACCGCGTGGCGCGCCGCTACGGTGTCCACGTCACGCTCGTCGCGGACTCGTGGATGCGCGTCCCCGACGACGACGGCATTGAGCTCATCGTCGTGGAGGGCGATTTCGATGCCGCGGACGACTGGATCGTCGAACACGTGAGCGAGGGCGACATCGTGGTCACCGGAGACATCCCACTCGCCGACCGCTGCCTCAAGCTGGGCGCACGCGTACTCGGTCTGCGTGGCCGTGAGTTCACCGAGGAATCGATCGGGGAAGCGATGGCAGGACGCGAGCTCATGTCCGAGCTTCGCGATCTTGGGATCCAGACCGGAGGACCCAGGCCCTTCGACAAGCGAGACCGATCGCAGTTCCTGCAGAAGCTGGATGCGATGCTGTAGAACGTCAGCCATCGAACAGGGAGAACTACGTGTCGCGCCGCAGTCGGTCCTGTCTCACCAACTTCCTCGTGCTCATCGTGACCCTTCTCGTCTGCGTTGCGGTCATAGACGCGGTCGCGTACTTCGCGCTCGGTGTCAGGGGCTCGAGACACGGGTCCGAGGACTTCGTCCAGTTCTCGCCGGTGCTCGGGCACTTCCACAGACCTCTCGCGCAGGGCAGGTACTACCCGCGGCGGGGGCGCGACGGCCACGACGTCCGAATCAACTCCCGCGGGTTCTGCGACGAAGAACGAGACATCGAGAAGAACCGTCCGCGGATAGTTCTCATAGGCGACTCGACGACCGAGTCGTGGGAGGTCGACCCCCGCGAACGCCCCCACAGGGTGCTTGAGGAAACGCTCGGGGGTCGCTTCGAGGTTCTGAACCTCGGCGTGCGCGCCTACGGCACCGACCAGAGCCTCCTCCTGCTCAAGCGCCTCGGCATGGCGTTTCGGCCCGACGTCGTGATCTACACGTTCTGCATCAACGACATCCGGGACAACGCAAAGCGAACCGGGAAACCGTACTTCGAGGTCGACGACGCGGACACCGGGAAGCTCGTCACGCGCGGGTACCCGATAGCTTACCCGGGAACCGAAGGAAGGCGGACCGCGAACCCGGTCTGGAAGTACTCGCTGGTCTACAGGACCTTCGGGCTGGCGGTCAGCAAGTTCGGCAAGGTGTCATCCGGCGGCGGAACAGCTCTCCCGCTCGAGGAGCACTTCGAACTGGCACCTTACAAGGTCGTCTACGACGAGCGCGAGGCTGCGCGATGGCGCGTAACGAGACGCCTGATCGCGGAGATGCGGGCGGTCGCGTCTTCCGGCGGGGCGCAGTTTCTCGTCGTCGAGAACCTCCATCTGCCCGAGATCGACGCGGACGCCGCGAGCAGACTCACGGCCCCGTACGGAGGAGGGGACGGGTTCGACTTCGACAAGGTAACGCGCCTGTTCGAGGGCTTCGCGGACGACACCGGCATGGCGTTCGTGTCCCTCGCCCGTGAGGCGCAACGGGACGAGCGAGCGGCAGCCGACCTCATGCCTCCCGGTGACACGATCCACCTGAGCGCCGAGGGCATCAGGCTGTGGGCCTCGGCGGTCGCCAGGGAACTGGAATCGCGTCGATGGCTCGAGATGTGAATCCTCGCTCGACACACTGAGGCTGGCGCCTTCGGGCCCGTCGCAGAAGCGGCGGGACTTCTGCTTGCTGTCGATACAGCCGAACCCGACGCCTCTCGCGCGCATCGGAACACCAGGATAGACACGGCTCAGGCCGTGTACGCCGGGCGAACCCGTGGCGCAAGGCGGTCTCGTGACGCCGCACAAGAGCGCGCCAGACCCAGTGAAGGGAGAGATTGAAGGAAGCGTCATTTTGTGGTATAATGTCAAGGATTGTATGTGTTCACTGTACGGGGGCGCGAGAGCACCCCTCACTGACGAATCGAGGGACAGATGAGAAGACTCTTCGGTACCGAGGGTTGGACCGCCGTGTGGCTCGCGGCGGCGCTCTGCATCTCACTCACGCTCACTGCCAGCGCGGCCCCGCTCTGGGGTGAGGTAGTCAACATCCGCCAGCCGGACGGCTCTTGGGTCGATATCAAGGTCTGGGGCGACGAGTACTACTCGGTCGGGGAGACTCTCGACGGGTACACGATCGTGCGCGACGGCGTCACGGGCATGCTGAGCTACGCGGAACTCTCGGCCGACGGCACGGCGCTCGTGTCAACGGGCGTGGCCGCGGGAGAGCCGGCGCCTCACAGAGGTCTCCCGAAGCACATTCGCATCACGGCTGAGGCCGCCCGCGCGCAGGCGCTGGCC
>DAOWER010000088.1 GCA_030638405.1 Candidatus Eiseniibacteriota bacterium
CAGGCCCGAGCTGACCGTCATCGCCGCGATGGGGGACGGCGACGCGCTGGCCATAGGCGGCAACCACTTCATACATGCCTGCCGCAGGAACATAGACATGACGGCGATCGTCGCCAACAACCAGATATACGGCATGACCGGTGGGCAGTACTCCCCGACGACGCCGCACGGCAAGCGGGGCACCACGGCGCCGTACGGCAACATCGAGTACGCGTTCGACACGGCCGCGCTCGCGGTCGGCGCGGGTGCGACCTTCGTCGCCAGGAGCTCCGTGTACCACGCGAGAGAAGCAGGCCTTCTCATAGAGAAGGCCATCCGGCACAAGGGCTTCTCGGTGGTCGAGATCATCTCTAACTGTCACACAAGCTACGGCCGCATGAACAAGTTCGCGTCGCCCGTGGCCATGCTGGAGTGGATGCGGGACAACTCGGTGTCGGTCAAGGCCGCCGAGCGGATGGACCCCGAGGACCTGACTGGCAAGTTCACCCGCGGGGTCATGGTGGAGTCCGACAAGCCGGAGTTCATCCAGTCCTACGACGAGATGGCCGAGCGAATGACGGCCGACGCGGCCGCGGTCGCCAACGTAGCGAAGATAATCCAGGTCTACGACGAGAGTGTCGGTCGGCTGAGAAAGAGGGACGGCTAGCGCCGGCAGCGGCGCGCCTGACTGTGGGGGTTCGAACGTGACGGGCGAGGCAGACAGGTACGAGATCAGGCTCTCGGGCGCCGGAGGACAGGGCGCGATGCTCGCGGGCAAGCTGCTCGCAGCGGCGGCCGTGTACGACGGCAAGAACGCGGTCCAGACGCAGAGCTACGGGCCCGAGGCGCGCGGTGGCAAGAGCAAGACGGACGTGGTGATATCCACCGGCGAGATAGACTACCCCAAGGCGACACAGGTCGACGTGCTGCTCGCGATGAGCCAGGCGTCCCTCGACGAATATCTCCCGTCGCTGCGCGAAGACGGGATCCTCATAGTCGACTCGTATCTCGTCGAGCGAGTCGAGCACGAGGGCGCGGTCGGGATACCCTTCACGATGCTCGCGCTCGAGGAGTGCGGTCGGAAGCTCTTCGCGAACGTCGTCGCGCTCGGCGCGGTCGCTGAACTCACCAAGGTGGTCCAGTGGGAGAGCCTTCGGGCGGCCGTTCTCGAGCGAGTTCCCAAGGGCACGGAGTCGATAAACGAGAAGGCCCTGGCGCTGGGCAGGACCGCCGCGAGCGAGGCTCGCAATGCCCCCTGATGCATCGACCGCGTTCCTGATGATAAAGCCGTGTGCGGTCAGTGATGGACACATCGGTGACATCGTGGCCGTGCTCGAGCGCGCGGACTTCTCGATAGTGGGAATCGCCTCGCGCAGGCTCACTACTGACGAGGCCGGCCTCCTCTACAACGTGCACAAGGACAAGCCCTTCTTCGGCCCTCTCATCGATTTCATCACGTCCGGGATGACCGTCGGACTGCTCCTGAGCGGACCGGGTGTCGCGGCTCTGAGGAAGCTCATCGGGGCGACGGACCCCGCCGAGGCCGCGCCCGGCACGGTCCGGGCGCTGTACGGAAGGAACCTCCGCGAGAACGCGGTTCACGCGTCCGACTCGACCGAGAGGATCGAGTACGAGGCGCGCTTCTACTTCGAGGATTGCCCCAGAACCCTGACCGACGATGTCCTCAAGGACGCCGGTGGCGCGAATCGGGAGGACTGATTGTGAACACCGCAGTGTCGGGCGAAGTCACGCCCGAGCAGCTCTCCGTCGTCGACCGCATCGCGGCGGACTTCGGCGGGGCACGGGGCGCCCTGATCCCGATGCTCCAGCAGGTCCAGGCTGAGCTCGGCTACCTTCCGCCTGCCATCATGGAGCGGATCGCCGAGCGCTCCGGCGTGCCGGCCGCCCGCGTCTTCGGCGTCGCGAGCTTCTACTCGCAGTTCCGATTCGAGCCGGTCGGCAGGCGCATCCTCAGGGTGTGTCAGGGCACCGCCTGCCACGTGCAGGGGGCCGTCGCCGTGATGGAGGCCATATGTGACGAGCTCGGTGTCGCCGAGGGCGGTACCACGGAGGACGGGGAGTTTACCGTGGAGCCGGTGGCCTGCCTGGGCTGCTGCAGCCTGGCGCCCGTCATCATGATCGACGAGGACGCCTTCGGCCGGCTGACGCCGGAGCAGGCCAGGGACATCGTGAGGAACTACGGAACCGCCCAGGACGAGGGTGGCGCGAAGGCGTGACCAGCTGACCAAGAGGGTAGGGATGCCGGAGCAGAGCACATCGAGCAAGGTGACCGTCGGGCTGTCCAGCTGTGGAGTCGCGGCGGGCGCGGCACAGGTGTACGAAGCGTTCCGACGCGAGTTCGACGAGAGAGGGCTCAGCACACCGCTTCGCCGCACGGGCTGCATCGGCATGTGCTACCGCGAGCCGCTTGTCGATGTGGACACCGAGGGACTCGGCAGGGTCACCTACGGGGGAGTGACGCCGGAGCAAGTCGCGCGGATCGTTGAGGAGCACATCGTCGGCGGGAAGCCCGTCGATGAGTTCGCCGTGAGGGTGGAGGGGAAGAGGCTTCCGGACGAGGACTACTACGACCGACAGGTGCGCCTGGTTCTTCGAAACGCCGGGCTCATCGACCCCGAGTCCATCGACGAGTACATCGACGCCGACGGGTACCAGGGCCTCACCAGGGCCCTGACCGAAATGACTCCTGAGGAGATCGTCGAGACGATGAAGGAGTCGGGACTCAGGGGCCGCGGAGGGGCGGGGTTCCCGGCCGGCGTCAAGTGGGATCTGGCGCGACAGCAGCCGGGCGGTGTCAAGTACGTCATCGTCAATGCCGACGAGGGCGACCCGGGCGCGTTCATGGACAGGAGTATTCTCGAGGGCGATCCGCACTCCGTGCTCGAGGGACTGACGATTGCCGCCTACGCCATAGGTGCTGCGGAGGGGTACATCTACGCCCGGGCCGAGTATCCTCTGGCAGTCCGACGACTCAGGATGGCGATAGCCGATTCGCAGGAGCGAGGCTTTCTCGGTATGGACATCCTGGGCTCCGGGTTCAGCTTCCGCGTCCAGGTGAAGGAAGGCGCCGGAGCCTTCGTCTGCGGCGAGGAGACGGCGCTCATCGCTTCCGTGGAGGGCAAGCGTGGCATGCCCAGGCTGCGCCCGCCGTTCCCCGCGGCCCGGGGCCTGTGGGGGAAGCCCACGAACATCAACAATGTCGAGACCTACGCCAACGTGCCGTGGATCATAACGAACGGCGCGGCCGCATACGCGGCATACGGCACCGAAACGAGCAAGGGAACCAAGGTCTTCGCGCTGGCCGGGAAGATCGTGCGCGGCGGCCTGGTCGAGGTCCCGATGGGCATCTCGCTCAGGGACGTCATCTTCGATGTCGGTGGCGGCATCCCGGACGGCCGGGAGTTCAAGGCCGTCCAGCTGGGTGGGCCCTCCGGCGGCTGCGTTCCCGAGGAGCACATCGACATCAAGGTCGATTACGAGTCCGTGACGAAGACCGGCGCCATAATGGGTTCAGGCGGCATGGTGGTCATGGACGATCGGACCTGCATGGTCGACATCGCGCGGTTCTTCCTGCAGTTCACGCAGGACGAGAGCTGCGGCAAGTGCACGTTCTGCCGCGTCGGCACGAAGCGCATGCTCGAGATTCTCGACAGGATAACCTCCGGCGAGGGGCGGGATGGCGACATCGAGATGCTCGAGGAACTGGGGCAGCAGATCGCTTCGTCGTCCCTGTGCGGTCTAGGGCAGAGCGCGCCCAATCCAGTGCTCACCACCATCAGGTACTTCCGCGACGAGTACGAGGCGCACGTCAACGAGAAGCGCTGTCCGGCACTGGCGTGCAAACCTCTCCTGACATACGAGATCGACCCGGACAAATGCACCGGTTGCACGCTCTGCACTCGCGTGTGCCCCGTCGGCGCCGTCTCGGGCGAAAAGAAGGAACCGCACGTGATCGACACAAGCCTCTGCACCAAGTGCGATGCGTGCCGGAAGGTATGCAAGTTCGAGGCGGTCATCGTCAGTTGACCGGGCGGGAGAAGTAAACGCGGTGACGTGGCGTCTCCGGAGAGGAAACTAGATTGGCTCTGGTGAAGGTTTTCCTGAACGGACAAGAGGTGGAGGTCGAGAGCGGGATCACGATTCTCGAGGCCGCACGATCGAGCGGCATAGAGATCCCGACCCTGTGCAACGACGAGCAGCTCGAACCCTTCACGTCCTGCTGGATCTGCGCCGTCAAGCTGGAGGGCATGCGGCGCTACGTGCCCTCGTGCGGCACGAGGGTCAGCCAGGGCATGAAGATATGGACCGATACCGAGGACGTCAGGGCGGTCCGCAGGATGGCGCTCGAGCTTCTTCTCTCGAATCACCGCGGTGACTGCATCGCTCCCTGCAAGGCCGCGTGCCCGGCGGGCGTGGATGTGCAGGGCTACATAGCTCTCATAGCGCAGGGGCAGTACCGCGAGGCCACGAAGCTCGTGAAGGACGTCAACCCGTTCCCGCTTTCCATCGGGCGCGTCTGCACGCGGCCGTGCGAGACCGACTGCCGCCGGAACGCAGTCGACGGACCCGTGGCCATCGATTACCTGAAGCGCTTCGCCGCCGACTGGGACATCGGGCACGAGAGCCCCTACAGCCCGGCGGTTCCGCCGTCGACCGGCAAGAAGGTCGCGGCCGTGGGCGCCGGACCTGCCAGCCTCACGCTTGCTTACTACCTCCGTCAGAAGGGTCACGACGTCACCATCTTCGAGGCTCTCCCGGCGCCGGGAGGCATGCTGCGCTACGGCATCCCGGAGTACCGGTTGCCCAAGAAGACGCTGGACGAGGAGGTGGGGCTCATCACCGCCCTGGGCGCCGAGGTCCACTACGGCAAGGCGATGGGGCGCGATTTCACTCTCGCGGACCTCTTCGAGGAAGGGTACGGCGCGGTCTTCCTGGGGCTGGGGGCGATGGGCAGCCGCCTTATGAAGGTGGAAGGTGAAGACCTGGACGGTGTCTGGGCGGGGACCGAGTTCCTCAAGAAGATGGGGCTTGGAGAGAAGGTGACGATCGGTCGCCACGTCGCCATCATCGGCGGCGGCAACACGGCCATCGACGCGGCGAGGACGAGCCTGAGACTGGGTGCTGCCAAGGTCACCGTCGTCTATCGCCGTTCCAGGGCAGAGATGCCCGCGTGGGACGTTGAGGTGGAGGAGGCGCTCCACGAGGGCGTTGAGATGCACTTCCTCGCCGCACCCACGAAGATAGAGGGGGACGGGCGCTGCGAGCGCCTGGAGTACATCGAGATGGAGCTGGGTGAGCCCGACGACAGCGGCCGACGCCGCCCGGTCCCCATCGAGGGTTCCGAGAAGGTGCTCGAGGTCAACAACGTCATCGCGGCCATCGGCCAGCTGCCCGACCTCGCGGCCATCAGCGACACGGTCGAGAGGGACGGAAGCGCGCTTGAGGCGGAGCTCGAGCTGACGCGGTGGGGCACCATCGTTGCCGACGAGGCGACCGGAGCGACCGCGGTGTCGGGCGTCTTCGCCGGCGGCGATGTCGTCACCGGCGCCGCCACCGCCATCGAGGCGATCGCCGCGGGAGGACGTGCGGCCCGGGCGATAGACCGGCTGCTCCGGGGAGAGGACGTCTCAGTTGATGAGCCCTTCTTCAACATCCAGAAGGAGAAGTGGGACAGCTTCCCGGAAGAGGAACTCGCTGACGTCGCGCGGGCGCCGAGGCAGGAGATGCCGGAGCTCCCCGTAGCGGAGCGGATTCGGACGTTCGACGAGGTCGAGTTGGGCTTACCGGAGGAGCAGGCGCTCGTCGAGACCGAGCGTTGTCTCGAATGCGGGTGTGCGTCCGCCTTCACGTGTGGGCTTCGCAGCTATTCGGCCGAGTACGGCGCGTCGGCCGGCGTCTTCGGCGGAGAGGTCGTCGACGACCCGCCCGATATGCGGCATCCGTTCATCCGCCTGGAACCTGAGAAGTGCATCCTGTGCGGCAGATGTGTCCGCATCTGCGAGGAGGTGCAGGGCGCTGCGGCGCTGGGGTTCTTCAAGAGGGGTTTCCACACCCAGATGAAGCCGGGGCTCGACAGGCCGTTGGCCGCGACCACATGCGAGTCGTGCGGACAGTGCGTATCGACGTGTCCCACGGCCGCGCTCTCCGCGGTGATCGACCTTCCGAAGCCGGGTCCCTGGGCCGGACGCGCGACGAGGTCGACCTGCACGTTCTGCGGCACGGGCTGTTCCGTCATGCTGCACACGGTCGGTGGCGCTCTGGACAGGGTCGAGCCGGTGCCCACGAGCATCGACGGGCACACGAACCTCTGCGTCAGAGGCCGCTTCGGCTTCGGCCAGTGGGCCGCTATGGACCGCTTCGTCGCCCCGCTGGTCCGACTGGACGGCTCTCTCGAGGAGACCTCCTGGGAGGACGCGGCCGCGAACGTGGCGGAGAGGATGAAGTCGGCCATAGAGAAGCACGGGCCCGAGAGCGTGGCGGTCTTCGTCTCGCCTCGTGTCACGAACGAGGTGGCCCACCGGCTGGTCAGGCTGGGCCGTGACGCCCTGGGCACCGTCAACGTCGGGTCGTATGGACTGGTTCGGGAGGCGGGAGTCTTCGCGGCGCTCGAGCGCGCCTTCGGCCATCCCGCATCGACCGCGTCCTACGAGGATGTCAGGTCCGCCGACGTCATCCTGCTGCTCGACTCGGACATTGCCGAGGAGCAGACCGTGCTCGGCATCTCGGTCCGGAAGGCGGTCAGGAACGGAGCGTGCCTCATCGTGGTCGCGCCCGTAGAGACCAGGATGTCGGAGATGGCCCGGGTCTGGATACAGGCCGAGCGCCGGGAGCTCTCGAACGTGCTTTCGGCGATGGCAGGGCGGGCTCTCGCAGACGGGGCCGATCCGTCGGCACTGGCGTTCGGGGTCAACGGACTTCCGGAGCTGTCGAAGCTGGCCGGCGTATCGTCCGTGAGCGCCACGGTGTTGGGGGGTACTCTCGATGAGGCGGCGGACGCACTCGTTGCGGCCGAGAAGGCCGTTCTCATCGCCAACTCCGGTTCCTTCGATCCCGGCAGCGCCGGGCGCGATGCTGCTCTGGCGGTCGGGCTCTCCGTGATCACGGGCTCAACCGCCGCGGCTCCGCTCGTTCTGTTCGCGCGGACGCGCGCCAACGGGCAGGGGCTGTCCGACCTCGGAATCGGGCGCGGGTCGGCCAGACTGGCGAGAGAACTCGCCGCCGGTTCCATCCGGGCGGCGCTCATCGTGGGGGAGGATCCGGTGTCCGGAGCAGCAGAGCCGGACCGCGTCCGCGAGTCGCTCGCTCGTCTCGACTTCCTGGTGGTCGCGGACACCGTGCCGACCGAGACGACCGTGCTTGCGGACTGCGTCCTGCCCCTGTCGGCCCCGGGAGAGGTGAATGGGAGCTTCACGAGCAGCGAGCGCAGGGTTCAGCCCGTGGCCGGGCCACTGATTCCCCCCGCCGGACTGACGGATCTCGAGATCGTCTCGGCGCTGGCAGCAGCGTTCGGCGTCGAACTCGGGTCGACCGACGCTTCCACCGTTCGCGGAGAGCTGGCCGAGTCGCTGGACCTGCCGGACTACCCGACGCGCGATCTGCCGCCGGGCGGCCTTCGCTGGGGCGGGGAGACCCTCTATGAGGGAGGGCTCAGGACGCCTGATGGTGCGGCCGATCTGTCAATCCCGCCCGTGGACGCTCCAGACATGATTATTGACCCTCGATGGACCGATTCGATCGAGGTTGGCTTCTCCAGGCGTGTCGAAGAGGCCGGACTCTCGCCTCACGTGGTCCGGCGGCGGCGAGTTAGCGCTTGACTTGACCATTGGCCGAAACTAGTATGACGCGTAGCGTTACGCTCTGCAGGGACTCCCAGAGGGGTCCCTGCAGTCCAACGTATTTATGCGCGTGGAGGAATCATGGCCGTACCGAAGAGAAAGAGCTCCAAAGCAAGGGGCCGCAAGCGCAGGACCCACGAGAAGGTAGCGCGCCCGTCGCTCTCCGTCTGCCCCAGCTGCGGGGAAGCGAAGCTTCCCCACAGGATGTGCCCCCACTGCGGGACATACAACGGCAGGGAGATCGTGGCGGAGGAGAAGGAGAGCGAGTAGCGTGTGCCTGATCTGTGGGAGGCCGTGTGACCGGTCGAGCGGGTGAATCCAGGGGGCCGATCAGGATCGCAATCGACGCCATGGGCGGCGAGAACGCGCCCGGTGTCGAGGTGGAGGGTGGACTCGAGGCGGTTCGTGAGTCCGGTGGGGCGGTCGAGGTCGTGCTGGTCGGCAGGGAGGATCTCGTAGCGGCGGAGCTCGCTGGTCACGACCACGATGGTCTTCCCGTTTCCGTGGTCAACGCGGACGAGATCATCGAGATGACCGATTCCCCCGCGTCCGCCGTCAGGCGGAAGCGGGGGGCTTCTATTGTGGTCGCGACCGAGCTCCACAAGCGGCGTGAGGTCGACGGGCTCGTCAGCGCGGGCAATACCGGCGCCGTGGTCGCCTCGACGCTGCTGGGGCTCGGAATGCTGCCCAGCGTCCGCCGTCCCGCGATCGCGAGCCTGTTTCCGACCCTCAAGGAGCCGGCGATCGTGGTGGACGTGGGCGCGAGCATCGACTCGCGGCCGAGCGACCTCCTTGAGTTCGCGGCCATGGGCGACGTTCTTGCGCGCTGTCTTCTCGACCGCGAGCGACCCAGAGTGGCCCTGATGAACATCGGGGAAGAACCCACCAAGGGCAGCCAGCTCACCCAGGAGACATACGGCCTTCTATCCGGGAGCGGGCTCAACTTCATCGGCAACATAGAGGGCAAGAGCTTGCTTCAGGGTGTGGCCGACGTGGTCGTCTGCGACGGCTTCGTGGGGAACATCATGCTCAAGCTGGCCGAGGGGGTGAGAGACATGCTCCGGAGTGCGCTGAGCGGGTCGGGCGCGCCGCAGGGCCTGAGCCCGTTCCTGAGCCAGTTCGACTACTCGGAGTACGGCGGAGCGCCGCTTCTCGGGGTCGACGGCGTGGTCATCATCGCGCACGGGGCGTCCTCGCCGAAGGCGATAAAGAACGCTGTCAAGGTCGCCGCGCGGTTCGTGGACACAGACCTCGACGCGCACATCGTGGACAGAGTAAGAGAGATCGGGGTAGCCGATGGCGAATAGTCTGAAGAGGGCGTACATCGCGGGTGTGGGGATGTCGGTGCCCGACAGGATCGTGACGAACGACTACTTCACGGAGATCGTCGACACGTCCGACGAGTGGATCACCCAGATGACGGGGATCAAGGAGAGGCGCTACACCGACGAGAATACGGCCACGTCCGATCTGGCCATTCCTGCCTCGAGGCTGGCACTGGAGCGGGCCGGAGTCGAGGGATCGGACGTCGACGCGATCATCGTTGCGACGGCGACTCCCGACACGCCCTTCCCGTCGACCGCGTGCCTCATCCAGAACGCGATAGGGGCAAAGGAGGCTTTCGCCTACGACATCGCGGCGGCGTGCGCAGGGTTCATCTTCGGACTGGTGCAGGCACAGAGCTACATCGCGAGCGGCATCGCCGAGACCGTGCTTGTCGTCGGCGCGGAGTGCCTGACGAAGATCACCGATTTCCGCGAGCGCACGACGTGCGTGCTGTTCGGAGACGGCGCGGGGGCCGTCGTGATGAGGGGCTGCGACCCGCCGCGGGGCCTCGTGGACCACTTCCTCAGGTGCGACGGTTCCCTGAGCGACTACATCATCCAGCCTGCGGGGGGGAGCAGAATGCCTCCGTCGCACGAGACGGTCGACCAGAGGCTTCACACCATCAGGATGAAGGGAAGGAAGGTCTACGTCCACGCGTCGAAGGCGATGGCCGACGCGGTCGTACTCCTCCTGGAGCGACAGGGCCTGACCGGCGACGATCTCGACCTTCTGTTCCCGCACCAGGCCAACATCCGTATCATCCAGAGCGTTGCCAAGCAGGCCGGCATGCCCATGGAGAAGGTCTTCGTCAACATTCACAAGTACGGTAACACCTCCGCGGCGTCCGTTCCCATCGCCCTGGCCGAGGCCTACGAAGAGGGCCTTCTCAAGGAAGGTATGCTCATCGGCATGGTAGCCTTCGGCTCGGGGTTCACGTGGGGCTCGGCGCTGTTCCGCTGGTAGCCACGCGCGGCGGGCGCCCTCGTGCCGCCCTCCGCGACGGGACAGCCCGCGGGTCTAGGCGGCTAATGAGGAACGCGCATGGACAGAATAGCCTTCGTATTCCCTGGACAGGGTTCGCAGTCGGTCGGCATGGCCAAGGACCTCCACGAGCACTCGCAGACGGTCCGCGAGATCTACGAGCGGGCCTCCGAGGCCATCGCCGTCGATCTCGCGTCGATCTCGTTCGATGGTCCCGAGGAGGAGCTTCGGAAGACCATCAACACGCAGCCGGCTCTCCTGACCGCCAGCGCGGCGGCGCTGGCACTGCTGGAAGAGCACGACATCGTACCCTACGCGGTCGCCGGGCACAGCCTGGGCGAGTACAGCGCTCTCCTGGCGGCACGCAGCGTTTCTCTCGAGGACGCTGTGCGTGCCGTTCGCGAGCGGGGGCGGCTGATGTACGAGGCCGGACTCGAGACACCCGGGACGATGGCCGCGATCGTCGGCCTGACCGAGGAGGCGATCGAGCAGATCCTGAAGGATGTCGCTGATGTGGGTCTGGTGCAGATCGCCAATCTCAACACCCCGACACAGATCGTCATTTCGGGTGAGGTGGACGCGGTCCGTGCCGCCATGGACGTCGCCGCGACGAGCAACGCGCGCAGGGTAGTCGAGCTTAACGTCAGCGGTGCGTTCCATTCCGGACTTCTGAAGTCGGCAAGTGAGGGGATGGAAAGCGTGCTCCGCGACGTTCCCATCGAGCGCCCGCGGTGCATCTTCGTGGCGAACGTCACCGGAGGAGCGCTCGAGGACCCCGAGGACATACGACGCCGGCTCGTCGAGCAGATGGTGAGTCCGGTCTGTTGGGTCGAGTGCATGAAGGCTCTGGTGAACAGGAAGACATCTCTCTTCCTCGAGGTCGGCCCCGGGAACGTTCTGCGCGGGCTCCTTCGGAAGATCGATCCAGAGGTCAGAACGATGAGCGCGGGCAAGATGAGCGACATCGAGAAGCTGCTGGCAGCACTTGCCACCGACTGAGCGGGGACTCTGGTTCAGCGGTTCGGAGGCGTTGGTGATGAACCTCGAGAACAGGAAGGCCGTGGTCACGGGAGCGGGTCGTGGAATAGGCAAGGCCATAGCCGGCAGGCTCGCGGAACTGGGGGCCGATGTGGCCATCGTGGACATCGACGGCGAGACCGCGTCGGCGACCGCGGCGGAGATAGCAGGCACGGGTGCTACGGCCGTCGCCTACGAGCTGGACATCACGGATGCCGAGACTGTGGCCGCCGTGTTCAAGAGGATTCTGGAGGACCTCGGAGGTCTTGACATCCTGGTCAACAACGCCGGACTGACGCGAGACAACCTGCTGCTCCGGATGTCCCCGGATGACTGGGACCTCGTGATGCGCGTGAATCTGAAGGGCGCCTTCAACTGCACCCGCGCGGCCGTGCGTCCGATGATGTCGCAGAGAAGCGGCCGTATCATCAACATCGCATCGATCGTCGGTCTCGTGGGCAACGCGGGCCAGGCCAACTACGCGGCCTCGAAGGCCGGGCTGATAGCCTTGACAAAAACGGTTGCCAAGGAATTCGGCGGGCGCGGCATCACCGCCAACGCCGTGGCCCCGGGCTTCATAGAGACGCCGATGACCGAGTCGCTCCCGGAGAAGGCTCGTGACGACTTCGCCTCGAAGATCTCGCTCAGGCGTTTCGGGAGCCCTTCGGACGTCGCGAATCTGGTTGCATTTCTCGCGTCCGATGAAGCAGACTATATCACCGGTCAGACGGTGTGCGTCGACGGCGGGATGTTATAGCGAGAGGGTCAGAGCCTGAGGCAGTGGGCCCGTCTGGGCCCCACAGCCGGGGGGGAGGAAACATGGCAGACGTTGCAGAGAAGGTGAGACAGGTCATTTCCGAGAAGCTCCAGATAGACGCCGCGCAGGTGACGATGGAGGCGGCGATCGTCGAGGATCTCGGGGCCGACTCGCTCGAGCAGGCTGACATTCTGTTCTCGCTCGAGGACGAGTTCGGCATCACGGCGGACGACACGGACGAGGCAGAGGGTCTCAAGACCGTCGCCGATATCGTCAGCTACCTCGAGAAGAAGGTGGCGGCAGAGTAAGAAGACCAGCCCTGACATAGGCAGCGACCGCGGCTCCGCCGTGGAGGCGGGGCCGCGGTTCCCGAGACGGAGCGCGTCTGCGAAGCGCGCCCGTCGGCGGGGACGGGCAGGACGGCCGCGGCGCGAGAACGCCGGCACCGCGGAGATCAGGATCGGAAGGGACAGCATGTCGAGAAGAGTGGTGATCACAGGTCTAGGAGCGGTGACTCCCCTGGGACTGAGCGCACAGGAGAGCTGGGAGTCGCTTCTCGCCGGGAAGAGCGGTGCGGGAGAGATAACACAGTTTGACGCATCGGCCTTTGCGGTGAGGATCGCGTGTGAGCTTCCCGGATTCGATGTCGAGCAGTTCATCGACAAGCGCGAAGCCCGCAAGATGGACCCGTGCACGCACTACGGCGTGGCTGCCTCGCAGATGGCCTGGAAGGACGCTGGGTTCGAGGACGGTGGGTACGACGCGGACCGCGCGGGCGTGCTCATCGGTTCGGGAGTGGGCGGCATCCACACGGTCGAGGAGCAGCACACCGTTTTCATGGAGAAGGGGCCGCGCAGGATCAGCCCGTTCTTCATCCCGATGATGATCGCCGATATGCCGTCGGGCGCGGTGTCGATAGATTTGGGGCTCAAGGGACCCAACTTCGCCTCGGTCTCGGCGTGCGCGTCTGGTGCACACGCCGTCGGTGTCGCGTTTCATACGGTCCGCCGGGGAGACGCGGACGTCATGGTGGCTGGCGGAGCCGAAGCGGCCATCTGCCCGATGGCCGTGGGCGGGTTCGCCAACATGAAAGCCATCTCGGCGAGAAACGACGAACCCGAGCGCGCGTCGCGACCGTTCGACGCGGAGCGCGACGGCTTCGTTCTCGGCGAGGGCGCGGGCATCGTTGTGCTGGAGGAGTTGGAGCACGCGAAGGCCCGCGGTGCGCACATCGTGGCGGAGATAGTCGGCTTCGGGGCCACCTCCGACGCGTTCCACATCACCGCGCCGGCCCCCGGTGGCGAGGGCGCCGCGAGGGCGATGAAGGAAGCGATGCGTGATGCGGGGCTTGTCCCCGGCGACATCGACTACATCAACGCGCACGGAACATCCACGCCCCTGAACGACAAGTATGAGACAGCCGCCGTGAAGAGCGTCTTCGGTGACCACGCAGCCGAGCTGGCCGTGTCGTCGACGAAGTCGATGACCGGCCATCTGCTCGGCGCCGCGGGAGGCGTCGAGCTGATATTCACGGCTCTCACGCTCGAATCCTCGGTCATTCCTCCGACGATCAACTACGACACGCCTGATCCGGAGTGTGACCTCGACTACGTCCCCAACCAGGCCAGGGAAACGCAGGTGACGGCCGCACTGTCGAACTCATTCGGATTCGGCGGGCACAACGCGGTGCTAGCCGCTCGGAGGTTCGAGGGCTAGCCGCAGCTCGTATCTATGGCCATGGTAAAGAGATTACTCAACCGCATCGCAGCCTTCAGGGGGCGCGCGGCCGGGCTCACGAAGGACCGCCGTCTGGCGCTCTCCGAGCTCTGCCGTGTCCTGGACGTCAGCTTCAGCGACCTGAATCTCCTCAATCAGGCGCTGATGCACCGTTCCTACGTGCACGACGTCGACATGGACCGCGGGGAGTCCAACGAGCGAATGGAGTTCCTGGGCGACGCCGTCCTCGGACTTCTGGTCAACGAGCACCTGTACGCGCGCTTCACGAAGCGTCAGGAGGGCAGGCTCACCAAGATCAAGTCGCTGGTCGTCAGCGAGACCGTTCTGGCCAGGAGGGCCGAGGAGCTCTCGCTGGGGACCTATATCTGCCTCTCCGACAACGAGCGTTCATCAGGAGGAGCGGGAAGAGCGTCCATCCTGTCGGACACGTTCGAGGCGGTCCTCGGTGCTCTCTATCTGGACAGAGGTCTTCCGGCAGCGCGGAAGTTCGTCGAGAGCCATCTTCTCGATGGCATGGACAAGATTCTCGCGATAGACGAGTACAAGAACTACAAGAGCATCATGCAGGAGCACGCGCAGCGGAAGCTCGGTTCCAGACCGCGCTACCGCGTGGTCTCCGCCAAGGGTCCCGAACACGAGCGGACGTTCTACGTGGAGGTGAGACTGGGCGGGAGAGCGCTCGGCCGCGGAGAAGGAAAGAACAAGAAGGAGGCCGAGCAGGTGGCCGCGCGGCACGCGCTGGCCAAGCTCGGAGTCATCAAGGACAAGGGTAACACCCGGAGGCGCGGGACCGGATCCTCGAGAGGCCGTCGGCGGCCGCGCCGGCGCCGGAAGGAGCAGTCGTCGTGAGCTACTTCCTTACCGAAGAACAGGAGATGTTGAAGGAGCTCTGTGCCCAGATCGCGCGGGAGAAGATCCTGCCCGTCAGGGCGGAGTACGACGAGACCGGGGAGTTCCCCTGGGACATCGTCAAAGTGATGGCGGCGTCCGACATCTACGGCGTCTACATCCCAGAGGAGTACGGCGGGTTCGGCGGCGGCGTGATGGAGATGTGCATCGCCGCTGAGGAGCTCTCGAGGGTCTGCGGTGGCATCGCGCTGGCGTTCGCTGCCTCGGCGCTCGGCGCCTACCCGATCCTGCTGTTCGGCTCCGACGAACAGAAGAAGGAGTACCTTCCCGCGATAGCGGCGGGGGAGAGGCTCGCGGCGTTCGGCCTGACAGAGGCGAACGCGGGAAGCGACGCGGGGGCGGTGGAAAC
>DAOWER010000060.1 GCA_030638405.1 Candidatus Eiseniibacteriota bacterium
GCCTGTCCCTCCACGACCTCCCGCATGGCCTCCACCGCCAGACGGTTGATCTCCTCGGTCCGGTCATCGAGACCGTAAGCAGCGAGCTTCAAGACCGAGCCGCCGAACGTGTTGGTCTGCACGACCTCCGCGCCCGCGTCGAGGTAGAGTCCCGCCACCTCGCGCAGCACGTCCTGCCGCGACAGGTTGAAGGACTCGGGTGCGTCGCCGGGCTCGAGCCCGTGCTCCATGAGGAAACTGCCCATGGCACCATCCGCCACAAGGACCGGTCCGCTCTTCACGCGTTCGCGGACTGGCCGCATCGTTACCCCACGAGTTCCCGGGCGGACTCAACCGCGTTGGCCGCATCGAATCCGTACCCGTCCGCACCGATCTCGCGCGCGTAGTCCCCCGTCACCGGCGCACCGCCGATCATCGTCCGGACCGATGAGTCCAGTCCCTGCTCCTTGAGCAGCGAAATCACCTGCTTCATCGCCGGCATGGTCGTGGTGAGGAGCGCGGACATTCCGATGACATCGGCGCCGGACTCGCGCGCGGTGTCCACGAACTGCTGCGGAGATACGTCCTTCCCGAGATCGATGACCTCGAACCCGGCACCGCTCAGCATGATGCCGACGAGATTCTTCCCGATGTCGTGCAGGTCGCCCTTGACCGTGCCGATGACCACCTTCCCGCGGCTGTGCAGGTCGGTCTTGCCCAGGTGAGGCTCCAGGATCTCAACGCCCGCGCTCATTGCACGAGCGGCCAGCAGCACCTCGGGCAGGAATATCTCGTGCGCCCGGAACCGGTCACCGACCACCTGCATGCCAGCCAACAGTCCCTCCGCGAGAATCTTCGGGGCGGGAAGCGACTGGTCCATGGCCGACTGCGTCAGCGAACGGACCTCCTGGTCTTCCCCGCGCTCGAGCCGAGCGGCGATCTGCTCCAGAATCTCCATGCCGGTCTCCTCCGGGCCGTGTCTATGTCAGCTCTCTGATTCGCCGCCGGCAGTCGTGCGTCCGGCAGACCGAGCAGAAACTGTAGTCGTCCGTGAACTCGTGGATCTCCGCCGGTCCCACCACCATCACGCCCGAGATGGACTTGAGGGGTTCCATCAGACAGCTGTCCGTCAGCCTGATGCCGATCTCCTCCGGTCCGAGGGCGGCGAAGAGCGCCCGCTGACCAGTGAGGTTCCAGCCGCAGTAGCCCGGGCTGTAGCGCAGGATCCGCGAGGCCGCGTCGGCCCTTCCGTTTGTGCGCGCGTCCTCCAGCACGATGCCGTCCAGGTGAATCCCCGCACGCTCCGTTCCCTCGGAGGCGGTCGCGTCCAGGGTCGCCGCGAGCGCGAGCTTCCCGTCGTCGAAGAGCGCCGAGACACGGTCACTGAGCGAGGCGCCCAGAGTGGCGGCGAAGAGCATTACCACCTCCGCCCGCGGGAAGATCTCCAGGAGTGGGGAAGGGTTGTCGTTGTCGCCAGCTCCCTCGTAGATGACGGCGAACTCGTCCTCGTCGACTTCCGCGACGATTCCCTTGGGACGGGCCTCGGACCGGAACTCCTCGAGTGCCTCCGCGACGAGCCGCTCGACCCGCGCTCCTTGATTCTGGTCGCCCGGCACGCCCATCGCCCTGAGGACGGCGTCCTCAGTGGGCACGACAGTCGCGGGCGGGATGTCGATCAGCTTCCT
Organism: Candidatus Eiseniibacteriota bacterium; assembly: GCA_030638405.1. Taxonomy (GTDB): domain Bacteria; phylum Joyebacterota; class Joyebacteria; order Joyebacterales; family Joyebacteraceae; genus JALGZG01. The sequence continues at coordinate 1,665 of DAOWER010000060.1, forward strand.
CACTACGACTCCCGGTCCGGCAGCTTCTCCATCCCGTGGCGGCGCGCCTCCGCGCTCATCAGCTCGACGAGCTCCTTCTTCACATCGTCGGGCAGGCGGGACGGCTCGTACTCGCCGAGGTGCCGCTGAACCTCGCGGTGTGCACGCTCCCCGAGAGTTGTCGAGCCCTCTTCCTGCCAGCGGGGCAGGTTGGCGCGCTCGATCACGGGGCCGGGGAAGTGGTGCTCGCTCCTCAGGTGCTTGCGCGTGTGGTCGGCGATCAGCAGGTGGCCCTCCCGGAGCATCTCCTCGAAAAGCGGCGCGGCCGGGAAATCCTCCTTCGGCTCGATCCCGCGGATCATGCGCTGCACGAGCCCGCAGATCTCGTTGTCCACGACGAGCTTCTCCATGCTGATGCAGCGTTCGAAGTCGAGCATGCCCGGGCCCGAGACGCTGTTGATCCCCGAGAGAGCAGCGAGCGTCGCGCCCATCGAGGTCTCGAGTCCGGCCTGGGCGTCGAGCGCCTTAGCGTCGCTCAGGGCAATGTACGCCTGCGTGGGAATGCCGAGATGCTTGCCTATCTCGGTGTAGGCGCAGTCGATCATCTGCGTTTCGATCGCGCCCATCGGTGTCGTCTCATAGCGGATGTCGAACGCCGCGGGCGAGCCGCCGTAGAGCACCGGGCAGCCGGGATTGGCCAGCTGGCTCAGGACAACGCCGCTAAGCGTCTCGGCGGTGTGCTGCACGAGGCTGCCGACGATGGTCACCGGTCCCATGAACCCCAGGAGCGGCATCGACACGTACTCGACCGGTACCGAGTCGGCGGCGCAGTCGAGGAGGTTCTGTGCCGTCACGTCGCTCCACTTGAGGGGTGCGGTCGGGCAGCACGAGAAGATCGTGAGCGGCTTCGCGGCGAGTTCCCGCGCCGTTCCGCGTACCGCGAGCTGCAGGTCCTGCATGAGACCGTAGGATTCGATCGTGAAGGCGCCCGTGACGACCGGCTTCTCACCGTAGAGGAGGCAGAGGAACAGCCGATAGCTGTCCTGGATCGCCCCCGGCACGTCGCTCGCGATGAAGGCGGTGCTCTGGGCTTCGATGTGCTCCATGCGGCTGGTCAGCTTGGTGAATCGTACGAGGTCGTTGGTCACCGGCGTGCGCATCGTGCCCGAGTCCGCGTCGAGCACGGTGATCCCTGAGGACCCGGGGGTGAAGTGGACCTTGTCGTCGTAGAGGTCGTGGGTCTGGTTGCCCAGAACGTCGTAGAGGGCGAAGCCGCTCGGCGCCTTCTCGACTGCCTCCATCACCATGGACCCGGGGAAGGTGACGCGGCCGCGCTCCTGGTCGACCGAGGCGCCGTGGTCCGCCAGCAGCGCCACCGCGCTGTCGTTCTGAATCTCCATCCCGAGCGTGACGAGGAGGTCGAGCGCTTCGCTGACGATCCGCTCGATCAGCTCTTTGTCGAGGAACTGCAGTCGTGGGCGCACGGTTTGTTCTCCTCGTACCTATGCTCCGCGGCGCTGAGTGCGTCAGCAGTGGATTGGTCCATCATCCTATCATCTGGGGAGGAAATCCAGAGGTAGCTACCACGTGTACCCGACTCCGAACATGATGTGGAGGGCGACGTTCGTGGTCCCGGCCTTCCCGTTGGCGACGGACACATTCGCCCATCCGAGGGTTACCTGTGTCTCGAGAGTCCCGATCCAGCGCTCGGACAGCCTGAAGCGCCTGCCGGCGCCGGCGAGGAGCACCGGACCGCCGAGCTCGTAGCCCGTATCGAGGATTCCTCCGCCGGACGTGGAGAGCCCCCGAATCCGAGAATCAGCGTGGGTGATCACGATTCCGGCCCCCGCCCTGAGATCCACCGGGCCCGCCGGGAAGGCACGGTTCACCGTCAAGATGTTGAACCCGTCGGTGATCTCGAACCGCTCGACCTCCTCGGTCGTGTTCTCGAGATGGATCTTGTGGTGGATGAACTGGAGCTCCCACGCGCCACGAGCGCGGAGGCTTGCCAGACGGAGCGTGTAGTAGACGGGGAATTCGAAGGGCTTCGTCGCGTAGTCCGCGACGATCTCGATGTCGCTCTCACCCTCCTGGTCGATCGCAAGGGCGGTCGAGGCGTTGAGCGCGCCGCCCAGGAGGAGTTCGATCGCGTGCCGTTCCTCCGCCAGCCCAGGTCCGTGCAGCAGCAGGACAGTCACCACGACGCCAATCACGAACCGAGTGTGCCGCATCGAGTCTCCCGCGCGTCGCCCATACTTACTGTAGGGAGCCTTGGCGGTTCCCCGGCTCACCTACGCCGCGCCCACGCGCTCGAGTACGCGGTCGGCCTTCACCTTATGCAGGCCTAGACCGACGTCCTCGGCGGAGAGGCCCTGGGCGAGTCCCAGGAGCTGGAAGTAGTAGATAACGGGGATGTTAAACTTGGTGTCCTTCTTCCTGCCCACGACGATCTGTCCGAGGTCGAACGACGAGAAGCACGTGGGGCAGATGAGACCCATGCAGTCGGCGCCGGACTCCCTGATGGACGAGAAGATGTCGTAGACCATGTCGACCGGCATGTCGTCGTCAATGCAGCCCTTGCCGCAGCACAGGAGCTCCTCATCGTGTGAGATGGGAGTGGCGCCGGTCGCCCGGATGAGGTTCTCAAGGATCGACGGGTAGTCGGCGTCGTCGACGTGCATTATCTGGCTGGGCTTGAGGAGGTGGCAGCCGTAGTGGATGGCCACCTTGATGCCGTCGAGAGGCCGGACGACCGACTCTTCGATCTTCTCGATTCCGAGCTCGTCCCTGATGACCACCACGGCGTGCTCGACCTTCGTGGTTCCCTTGTACTCCTTGCCGATCTTCGCGAGCCTGCGATTGACCTTCTTCCTCAGGTCCTCGTCCTCCGCGAGCAGGAACACGGCCTCCTTGAGCGTCGCCGTGCACCCGCTGCAGAGCGTGACGATGTTGGTGCCGGCCTCCTCCGCGATGCAGAGGTTCCTGGCGGCTATCGTGAGCCACCCCAGCACGTCCTTTGCCTTGTAGAAGATGGGGTCGGGACAGCACGTGAAGC
>DAOWER010000084.1 GCA_030638405.1 Candidatus Eiseniibacteriota bacterium
CCCATTCAGCGACGAATCCGGATACGCTGCAGGGCATTCAGCAGCACGCCTCAACTTACACTCAACTCACAATAGTAGGGGCGCTTCGACAGGCGGTCAATGCGATTCCCGCGCGGTGCGTCGGTCGCGAGATACGCCCGCATCCGCCCTGAAGCGCCGAAAGCCCTTGAATACCGGTGAGCCCTGTGGTAGAAATTGCCGGTCCCGGCTATTCAGCTGCTCGATGGAGGTCGCGATGAAATATGCAGTGCTCGTTCTGGTCGGCTTTGTGCTGCTGGCGGCTTCCCCGCCCGCGTGGTCACAGGGTCTCGAGGTAACCGCGCTCGGGGGATACAGATTCGGGGGAACACTCAAGACAGTAGACAGCGACCTGGTGACGGAAGCCGCGCCCAGCTTCGGTCTGACCGTCGGCTTCCAGGTCAGACGTGACATGCAGGTGGAGCTCTTCTACAGCCGGCAGACCGCAGATCTCACCGTCAAGGGGGACGGGGCCGGAGACGAGCCCGAGATCACGAGGCTCGGCGTGGGGTACTGGCACGTCGGCTGGCTCTACGAACTGCAGCCTCCCGGAGGAATCCGTCCCTACGTGGCCGTGAGATTGGGCGCGACCAGATTCGACCCCATCAACATCGATGCGGGCAGTGTCTGGAGATTCTCCGGTGGGTTTGGGGCGGGTGTACGCGTGTTCTTCACCGAGAGCGTCGGCGTGCGCGTCGAGGCGCAGCTGCTCTCGACCGCAGCGCGGAGCGGCAACTACTTCAGCTACGAAGGAAGCCACTTCGTTGTCGAAAGCTCGGGTGTGCACCAGGGCAGTATCTCAGCAGGGCTCACCGTGGCCTTCTGGTAGACGGGGCGCAACGGCTGCCGCGCGGGACTCCGTCGACATCGCGGCGCGACCCGCGGGCTGACACCGCATCAGATACGGGACGTGGAAGCATCGGCAACAGCTCCATAGAGAAGGGAGATTGAGAAGAATGAGACCACAGCTGCTCAGGCTGTCGAGCACGATCGGGGCCGCGGCTCTCATCATCGCCGCGGCGCTGGTCCTTTGCTCTTGCGGCCTCGATTCAGGCTTCAACAGCATCGCCGACTTCGACGTGGTCGTCACGATCTACGACGATGAGGCCGATTTCGGCGCCATCCAGACCTACGCCATGCCGGACTCCGTCGCCCGCCTGGGCGAGGACGAGGGTGACTTCGACAGGACCTACGACCGGCTCATCCTCGATGAGTTGGCGGCCAACCTCGAGGCGGCGGGCTATGTTCGCGAGGAGGATCCTGAGGCCAACGGCGCCGATGTCGTCGTGCTGGCCGGCGTGACCTCGGCCGACTGGCACGTCTGGATCTCGTACCCGTGGTACGACTACTGGGGCTGGTACTCCGGGTGGGGCTACTGGGGAGACTACTCGGGCTACAACTACTACTACCCGCCCTGCCCCGGCTGCGGAGGCTCCTACACGTACACGACCGGTTCACTTCTGGTCACCATGGAAGACAGGAATGCCGCCGATGAGGATGAGGAGACCATACCCATCATCTGGGCCGCGGGGATGAACGGACTGCTGGAGGGGTCAACAGCTGGCATCGGCAGCCGCATCACCGGCGGCATCGAGCAGGCGTTCGTGCAGTCCCCCTATCTCGAGGCGGACTGAACTGAGACCGGCGCAGTAGGCCACAACACGGGGGAACGACGCAGTGAGACCATTAGTCGCAATTCTGCTACTGGCAGTGCTCGTGACCGCCGCTCCGGCTCAGTTGGCGCGGGACTACACGGGCGTCTTGAGCTACAGCATCGCGATGCCGACAGGCGACACGAACGAATTCATCAGCAACAGCAGCTTCCGTGGCCTCGAGATCGAGGGGCGCAGGTTCATCAAACCGAACCTGTCCTGGAGCCTGTCCTGGCAGTGGAACACGTTCAACGAGGCAACGAGCGGTACGTTCGAAATCCCGAACGGACACATAACCGGGAATCAGCATCGCATACTCTACTCTTGGCCGTTTCTCGCCAAGGCGCACTACTACTTCGGTGAGCCGACCATGGGAAGCAAGACCGCCGTGCCGTTCGTCGGACTCGGCGCCGGAGCCTACTGGGTCAGGGAGACCCTGGAGTTCGGGGTCCTGGCCGTGGAGGAGACCAACTGGCACTTCGGATTCTCGCCGGAAGCGGGCATTCTCATACCCACCGTTGGCACCAACGACCTCGTCCTGAGCGCCGGGTACCACTACGCATTCGAATCCGGTGGCAGGGGTCCGCACTCCTATTGGACGATCAAGCTCGGGGTTGGCTACTCCTCGTAGGCGACGGTTGCGCCAAGGCACGGAGAGCATTCACAGGAGGAACGGCATGAACTTGAGAAGATGGTTGGCCGTCGCGGTGGTTCTGGTGTTGTTCGCATCGCCCGCGCTGGCGCAGAGAGGCGGCTACGGTCGGCCTCCCACTCCCAGACCGAGCACCGGGGGGCCAACAACGAGATTCGAGATCACGCCCGTCTGGGGACTTCAGTGGGGCGGGACCATCCGTACGTACGAGGGAGACGTCGTCTTCGAGGACAGTGGCATGTGGGGTGTGATCCTGGACGCAACCGTCGCGCATGGCTCTCAGGTGGAGCTCCTCTACTGGCGGCAGGACACCAGCGTCATACTCAAGGAGCGATATCAGCCGAACGAGCCGCTCTTCGACGCCGTCGTGGAATACTGGCAGATCGGCGGCCTGCGTGAGATTAGACGTTCGGGAAACGTCCATGTCTTCGGCAGTCTGTCACTCGGCGCCACGCACGTCGATCCGAAGACGCGTAACTACAGCGACGACTGGAAGTTTTCGACCATATTCGGTCTCGGAGCGAAGGTCTTCGTTCGTGAGAACATCGCGGTCAGACTGCAGGCGTCGATGCCCATCACGTTCCTTTACACGAGCGGCGGGATGTGGTGCGGGCCCGGCGGCTGCTTCACGTCGATTGGGGGCGAGGGCTCCGTTCAGGGTAACCTCCTCGCGGGGCTCACCTTCGCGTTCTAGTGGGGTCGGGGCGGGCGGCGCTGCCGCCTGCTCTCCAGAGTCACATAGGCACGGCCCGGGCTTTCGCGCCCGGGCCGTCGCTTTTCAGCCTCACGTGGCCGCCCTGCCGTGCGCGGCTAGCGGAGCCGTTTCCTCTGCGCTTCGAACTTCTGGTCGATGGCGAAGTGGAACGTCGCCTCGCCGTCGCTGTTGAAACCGACATCCATCCGCACCATGTCCACCACCGGAACGAGGAAACGCAGGCCGACACCGTAGCCGGTGCCCGTCCTCTCCCATGAGAGATCGTTGTCATCGTTCCAGGCCACTCCGGCGTCCCCGAACAGTGCGAGTTGAAGACCGACGCCCACCGGCCACCCGAAGATCTCGTACTCCTTGATGTCCGATGCGAGGAAACGGTACTCCACGGTGGTGATCAGCTGGTTCTTGCCATAGAGCGTCATGGCGAGGCCGTCTGGTCGGTGCCCCCTGATGGAGTTGACGCCTCCGAGATTGAACTGCATGTACTCGGGGATGTCCGTGCCGACCGTGCCTGTCTGGAGCGTGGCGAGAGTCCCTACGGCGAGCGTGTGTCTCTCACCGAGAGGCTGGTAGCGACGGACGTCTCCCGATGTCGTCCAGAAGTTGCCGTCACCGCCGAGCGCGCCGCCTGTCCTCATGACCTCGAGATCGAGCTGCCAGCCTTCGTGCGGATTCCTGTAGTCGTCTCTGGAGTCGTAACCGACCGCGGTGCCAACCCGAAACATGTTGTCTCTGTTGTCGCCTGACAGCGTGTGGCCGTCCTCGTTACTCTCGACGCCGAAGTAGGAGAACATCAGTCGGGCCCTGCCATTCTCGCCGATGGGTCGTCCGATCGACGGAGTGAACTCATCGCTGGTCTCCTCGAAACCGTAGTAGTCGTTGTCCCGCGTAATGCGCCTTGCCGTGACGTCCAGCGAAACGCGCTCATCGGCTATCCAGGGGGCGCCA
>DAOWER010000225.1 GCA_030638405.1 Candidatus Eiseniibacteriota bacterium
AAGCCCATGGGCCCGTACTCGCGTGTGGTCCCGGGAGACACACGCCCCCCCAGCGCCTCGGTCATGGCCTGCATCCCGTAGCAGATGCCGAGCATCGGGATGCCGAGCTCGTAGACGCCGGGGTCCGGCTTGGGCGCGTCCTCGTCGTAGATGCTTGACGGGCCGCCCGATAGGATGATGGCGCCGGTACCGCTTGCGATCTCCGAAGGTTTCGCGTCGAACCGCAGGACCTCCGAGTACACCCCGCACTCGCGCACGCGCCGCGCGATGAGATGCGTGTACTGCGACCCGAAGTCGAGGATGACCACTCGGGTCCTGCGTGATCCGGCCACAACGTCTGCTCCCGCGTTCGGTGCTGCGAGGGACTGCCCACTCATCAGTTCTCCTCTGTGTCCGCTACCTGTACATCCCCACGCCCTGGCTCTGCTGCATCAGCTTGCCCTCGGACCTGATGGACGGGGCGATGATGAGCTCGGCCTGCTGGAGTTCGAATATGTTCTTCGCGCCGACCGAACCCATGCAGGTCTTGAGCGCGCCCAGCAGGTTCTGTGTGCCGTCGTCCGTTCTCGCGGGCCCGACGATGATCTCCTCCAGCGTTCCAGAGGTCCCCGTCTTGATCCTGGCGCCCCTGGGCAGCGCGACGTGAGGTGTCGCCATGCCCCAGTGGTAGCCGCGTCCCGGCGCTTCCTTTGCTCTGGCCATCGCGGAGCCGATCATCACGGCGTCGCCGCCGGACGCGAACGCCTTGCAGACGTCGCCGCCGGTGTCCATGCCTCCGTCGGTGATGATGGGTACGTACTTGCCCGTCCGCTTGCAATAGAGGTCGCGCGCCGCCGCCGCGTCGACCGTGGCGGTCACCTGAGGGACGCCGATCCCGAGCACTCCCCTGGTGGTGCATGCCGCTCCGGGCCCGACGCCGATCAGGACCGCCGCTGCGCCGGCCTCCATGAGGTCGAGCGTCACGTTGTACGTGACGCAGTTCCCAACGATCACGGGGATTTCCATGCCGTCAATGAACGATTCGAGGTCGAGCGTCTCGTAGGCCGACGAGATGTGGTCGATGGTTGCCACCGTTGACTGGACGACAAAGATGTCGGCGCCCGCCTCCTCCGCCAGCTTCCCGAACTTCGCCGCCGCCATCGGTGTGCCAGACACCGCCACCACCGCGTCCCCATCCTTGATCTTCTGGATGCGCTTCCCTATCAGCTCCTCCTTGATGGGAGGAGAGTAGAGCTTCTGCACGAGCTGCGTCGCCGTGTCCGGTCCGGCGCCGGCGATCTCGTCGAGCACCTTGTCGGGCTCGGCGTATCGGGTCTGGACGCCCTCGAGGTTCAGGACACCCAGCCCACCAAGTCGCGACATCTCGATGGCGACCTTAGTGTCAACGACACCGTCCATCGCCGCCGCGAGGATGGGCACATCGAACTTGAGGTCCCCAAGCTCCCACGTGGTGTCGACCTCCTCGGGGTTGATGGTCACTCTGCCGGGGACTATCGCGACTTCATCGAAGCCGAAGGCTCGCCTCGCCTTTCTGCCACGACCAACATAGAACCCCATCGAGACCTCCTTATTGGGACTCGTTCCGGATGTGATATTCGGCTGTATTCGCGTTGCGGCGTAGGTGTTCTGAGGAAGCGCCCATGCTACTCGACCGCTCCCGGCACGTCTACGTCTATTCGGGACGACTGCCCGGTTTTTCGATCGGGACGCCCGCCTGGCAGAGCGGACAACTGTCCGGCTCGTACACCTCCATCTGGCGGCCTTCGATGAGCGCCCTGGTCTGCGCCGGCAGGTTCATGGGCTGCCTGCTCCTGTCCATTATGAACCCGAAGCCCACGGTCTCGCCGCCTGCCGCAGCGACCGCCTCAGAGACGGCCCTGACGGACCCTCCGGTCGTCACGACGTCCTCTATGATGAGGACCCTCTCTGAAGGTGCTATCTGGAAGCCTCTCCGGAACGCCATGCCTGTCTCGGAACGTTCCGCGAAGAGCGAACGGACGCCCAGGGCCCGCGCGACCTCGTGGCCGATGACGATGCCTCCGATGGCCGGCGAGACCACGACGTCCACTTCCTCGTCCCGGAACAGGTCGGCCAGCATGCGCCCCAGCTCCTCCGCCACCTCGGGGTGTTCGAGGACCTTGGCGCACTGGCAGTACTCGTCGCTGTGGAGGCCCGAGGTCAGCTTGAAGTGCCCCCTCATGAGCGCGCCGGAACGGAGCATGAGCTCCACTGTTCTGTCGACGGTCGTCGTGCTCATTGCGGCACCTCCGCTGGAGCCATCTCGTCCACTATCATCCTGGCGGCGCCCCCGGGGTTGTCGGCCTTCGTGATGGGCCTGCCGACGACGATGAAGTCGGCCCCGTTGGTAATGGCCACTTCCGGCGTCGCCACGCGGCGCTGGTCATTCTTCGCCGCCCAGGCCGGGCGGATGCCGGGGGTCACTATCAGGAAGTCCGCGCCGAGCGCTTCCCTCACCGCTTTCGCTTCCCACGCCGAGGAGACCACGCCGTCAACGCCCGCGTTCCTGGCCCGCTCTGCGAGCGCGAGCACCTCGTCCACGGTGGACGACATGCTCGTCAGGACCGTGATGGCCAGGATGCGCGGCGCCGGTATCCCGAGCCGTTCCGCCTCTTCCCTGCTGGCCGTGACCGCCGCCTTCATCATCTCCTCGCCGCCCGAGGCGTGGACGTCGAAGAAGTCGACCTCAAGCCCGGTCGCCGCCTCCGCGGCCTCGGCCACGGTGTTGGGGATGTCGTGGAACTTGAGATCGAGGAATACGCCGTTGCCGGCGCTCTTGAGTTCGCGGACGAGGTCCGGTCCCTCGGCAGTGAACAGCCTTCCGCCGACCTTGAAGTGCGATGCGCAGTCGCAGGTAGCAGACGCGAGGTCGAGCGCCTGCTCGCGTGTCGGGACGTCCAGTGCAACCATCAACTTGCTCACGCTGTCTCCGCGCATACTCTTTTCTCCTCTCGTGCCATCCCGACGAGTTCATCCATCGAAGCGACATCGTTCTTACCCATGTAGTTTCTCAAGCCCTCCGCGATCTGCGACGGCACCGCAGGCTCAGCAAAGAGCGCCGTGCCCACCTGGACGGCGGTGGCGCCTGCGGCCAGAAACTCCAGCGCGTCGCCCGTGTCGCCGATGCCGCCGGAACCGACCACGGGGATCGAGACGTGCCCGGCGACCTTCCAGACCAGCGCCAGGTTGACCGGCATGAGCGCCCTTCCGGAAAGCCCTCCGGTGGTGTTGCCGAGAGCGGGTCTCCTGCGCTCGACGTCGATGCGCATGCCCGGCAGCGTGTTCGCGACGGTCAGCGCGTCGGCTCCGGCACGCTCTGCCGCCTCGGCGACGCTCAGGATGTCCGAGGTGTTCGGCGACAGCTTGAGCAGGAGCGTCTTGCCCGTGGCCGCGCGCGCGACCGAGACGATCTCAGCAACCGCAACGGCGTCCGACCAGACGGGGTTGCGCGGCCGCTCGACGTTCGGACACGAGATGTTGAGCTCGATGGCGGCGACCTCGTCTCGCTCTCCCACCGCGGCCGCCAGCTGCTCGAACTGGGCGGGCTCGGTCCCCGCCACGCTGGCGACGACGGGCACGGGAAGCCGCGCCGCCTCCGGCAGTTTCTCGGCGAGGAACGCCGTGAGCCCCACGTTCTCGAGGCCGATGGCGTTCAGAAGTCCTCCCGGCGTCTCGACGAGCCGGGGCGGGGCGTTCCCGACCCTCGGCTCGACGGTGATGGTCTTGGTCACGATGGCGCCGGCCACCGCGAAGTCGATGATTCCCTCATACTCCGGCCCGTAGCCGACGGTGCCCGAGGCCAGCATCACCGGGCTTCTCATCGTCAGGTCGCCTATGCGGGTCGTGATGTCAGGCACGGACCAATTCCTCCAGCACGAGCTCGCGCGTGTCGAACACGGGACCGTCCGAGCAGACGGACTTGTATCCGGAGCGCGTCGCCACGACGCATCCCCGGCAGGCCCCGACGCCGCAGGCCATCATCTCTTCCAGGAGCGCTTCGCACGGGACGTTCCTCTTTGCCGTGATGTCGGCGATCGCCGCGATCATCGCCGGAGGACCGCAGCAGTAGACACGCGACGGCGCGTCCGGTTCGTCGAGCACCCCCTCGGCGAGCGCGGTGACCATTCCGTGGAACCCCGTGCTCCCGTCGTCGGTCGCGACCTCCAGGAGCACCTCTCCGTCGCCCGTGGGGGCCGGGAACACGTGGTTCAGAAGCCCCTCGGACGAGCGCGCTCCGACCAGCGCGTGGATCCTGTGGTACCCACGCCTCAGCTCCTGCGCCAGCAGACGAAGGCCGGCACCGCCGATGCCTCCGGCCACAAGGAGCGACACGCCGCCCGCGTCGGGCAGGGTGAACTCGTTCCCCAGCGGACCCATGACGTCGACGGCTGACCCGACCGGCTTCTCAGCGAGCGCGCGGGTTCCCTTCCCCCGCATCTCGACCAGGAGGTCGAACCTGCCGGGCGCCGGAATCCCCGCGACAGAGAACGGGCGCCTGAGCGTCAGGTCGTCTGCGACAGCCACGTTCACGAACTGGCCCGGCCGAGGCGTCGGGAGGTCGGGACCCGACTCAAACGTGAACAGAAAGCTCGTTGGGCTCACGCTCGCCTTCCTCGCGAGCGTCACTTTCGTCGAGATTGGTCTCCTCAAAGACGACTTCTCCTCTTGAGATGGTGTGCGTGACGCGTCCCCGCACCTTGCGGCCCGTGAAAGGCGAGTTCTTCGATTTCGAGACGAACCAGTCCTCGGTAATCTCCCATGCCCAGTCAGGGTCGAACACCGTGACGTCCGCGGGCGCACCGACTGCGAGGCGGCCGTGCGGTATCCCCAAGATGCTCGCGGGGTCGGTGCTCATGAGTTCGATGGCCCGTTCCAGAGTGACGGTCCCCGGCTGCACGAGCTGAGTCAGCGCAAGCGGCAGGAGCGTCTCGAGCCCTATCATTCCAGGAGGAGCCGCGTCGAACTCGACCTGCTTCTCCTCGAGCGAGTGGGGCGCGTGGTCGCTCGCGATGGCGTCGATGGTCCCGTCGGCGAGACCGACCTTGATGGCCGCGACGTCGGACGCGCTACGAAGCGGCGGGTTGACCCTCATGCTTGTGTCGTAGGTTCTGACGTCGTCGTCGGTCAGCGTGAAGTAGTGCGGGCAGGTCTCGCACGTGACCGCGACGCCCTCGTCCTTCGCCCGCCGCACGAACTCGACCGACCCCTTCGTCGAGACGTGTGCGATGTGGAGGTTGGCGCCGGTCATCTTCGCAAGGATGATGTCCCGGGCCACGGCGATCTCCTCGGCCGCGGCCGGAATGGGCCTGAGACCCGCCATCGTGGAGGCCAGCCCCTCGTGCATGACCCCCGCGCCGACCAGCCCGGGCTCCTCGCAGTGCGAGACTATCGGCAGACCCACCATCGCGCTGTACTCAAGGGCCCTTCTCATGAGGGAAGCGTTCGCCACGGGGCTTCCGTCGTCCGAGAAGGCGACAGCGCCGGCAGCCGCCAGCTCCGCCATCTCCGTGAGCGTCTCGCCTGCTCTGCCCCTCGTGATCGCGGCGATCGGGTAGACCTCTATCGGCGACTCGTGCTTCCTGACGAACTCGACCCACGAGGCCGTGTCGATGGCCGGCTCGGTGTTGGGCATGGCGGCCACCGCGGTGACGCCCCCGTGCGCGGCCGCGCGCGACCCGCTCTCGATGGTTTCCTCGTCCTCCCGTCCCGGTTCCCTCAGGTGCACGTGCATGTCCACGAGGCCCGGCGCGACGATAGCGCCGGCCGCTTCGATGACGCTGGTCTCCTCGTCGGGCGTGAGCCCGGGGGCTCTCTCCGACCCGACGCCGTCCTTTTTATAGCGGGATTGGGGTTCGTGGTGCCTGGTGTCCGGGTCCATCAGGCGGCCGCCCCTTATCAGCAGT
>DAOWER010000249.1 GCA_030638405.1 Candidatus Eiseniibacteriota bacterium
AGTCCTTGGCATCGACACATCGTGTGACGAGACCGCGGCGGCCGTTCTCTCGGACGGCCGCTCGATTCTCTCGAACGTCGTCGCCTCCCAGCTCATCCACTCGGAGTTCGGCGGCGTGGTGCCCGAGTACGCCTCGCGCGCGCACATCCGCACGATCCAGCCCGTCGTGGAAGAAGCGCTCGCTGGTGCGGGCGTAGGCTACGACGATCTTACGGGCGTCGCGGTCACGAGCCGTCCCGGCCTCGTCGGGTGCCTTCTGGTCGGCGTCTCGTTCGCGAAGGCGCTGGCGTACTCGCTGGACATCCCCGTGGTCGGAGTCGACCACATCGAGGGCCACGTTTTCGCCGTTCGGCTGGCCGAGCCCGACATCCCGCTTCCCACCATCTGTCTGGTCGTGTCCGGCGGCCACACCGAGCTGATACTGGTCGAGGACTGGGGGCAGTACCGCACGCTGGGGCGGACCCGCGACGACGCGTCGGGAGAGGCGTTCGACAAGGTGGGGAAGCTCGTGGGATTGCCATACCCGGCCGGGCCGGTCATCGAGAAGCTCGCCGAGGGCGGCGACCCGGCAGCGTTCGACTTCCCCAGAGCGATGATGGAGCGCGGGAACCTGGACTTCAGTTTTTCGGGCGTCAAGACCGCTGTCAGGTACCGGGTCGACGACCTCGAGAAGATACCGGAGGGCGACGAGCTCGCCGACTTCCTCGCGAGCTTCCAGGAGGCGGTGATCGACGCGCTTGTGACCAAGACGATGTGGGCCGCCGAGGCCCACGACGTGCCGTCGGTCTGTCTTGGCGGCGGCGTGGCCGCCAACGGACCGCTCAGGACCCGATTCGAGGAGGAGGCGGCCCGGCTCGGCCTCGTGGCCGTCGTGCCGCCCAAGAACCTCTGCACCGACAACGGCGCGGTCATTGCCGCGGTGGGCGACTCGCTTCTCGGCAAGGGAGTGCGGGACGACGCGTCGCTCACGGTCAGCGCATCAAGGGAAGCGGCCCGGGCGCGTCGGTAGTCCCGTCGAGGCGGTGGGCGCGCGACGCGCGCAGCCGCTCGGTGCCCCGGCCCGCAACGCGTGCACGGAAGCTCCGTCGGAGACCCAACTCATGTCGACCACCTTCATCGAAGTGGCGGTGCCCCTGCCGGTCACCGGCACGTTCACCTACTCGGTTCCGGAGGACCTCATCGGCCGCGCGGGCGTCGGGACGCGCGTGCTCGTGCCGTTCGGACGCAGGAAGGTGACGGGCTTCGTAGTGGCGGCGGGAGTTAAGCCTGCGGTCGAGGGGGTCAAAGACGTCGTTGAGGTCCTGGACGTCGCGCCGGTCGTCGATCCTCCGATGATCGAGCTGACACGGTGGATCGCGGACTACTACCTCGCCTCGTGGGGCGAGGTGCTCCGGGCGACGCTGCCCCCGGGCATCAACATGGAGAGCAGGCGGTTCCTCCGCGCGACGGACGCGGGGCGGAAGGCGCTTGCGGGCGCGCCCGGTGGGCTCGCGGCGGGCGGAAGGCGCCCGGCAGACGCCGCGTCCACCGACCCGGCTGTCTCCCGCCTCACGGAGCGCAGGCTCAAGGTCCTCGATCTCGTCTGCGAGCGCGAAGAGGTCAGCGTCGGACACGCACGACGCGAGGCGGGCATCCCGCGTGGCAACCGTTCGGACATCGACGCGCTCGTGCGGGAGGGGCTGGTCGAGGAGTTCGAGGTGGTCCACCCGCCGAAGGTAGAGGGCGGGAAGGAGCCCGTCGTGCGGCTGACCGTCTCCGCGAAGGACGCGCTCGCGGAGCAGGGGAAGCTGGAGCGCAGGGCCCCGAAACAGGCGGAGGCGCTCGGGATCCTGGCTGGCGCGCCCGACGTGACGCTCGCGGCAGCCAAGCTCGGAGAGGCGGGCGTCACCTCGGCCACGGTGACGGCTCTGGTGAAGAAGGGCCTCGCCGAGCGCACGGAGCGCCCTAGCCCGAGGCTGTCGGTCGGGCAGGAAGGGTGGGCCCTAAGCGACGAGGGTGAGCTGACCCCCGAGCAGCGTGGCGCGGTCGACCTGATCGGAGGCAGAATTTCCTCGGGCAAGTTCGGTGTCGTGCTTCTTCACGGCGTCACCGGCAGCGGCAAGACCCGCGTCTACAGTGAGGCCGTCCGGGTGGCGCTCGACTCGGGGCGCGGGGCGATCGTGCTCGTGCCGGAGATCTCGTTGACCCCACAGATGGTCCAGCGGATGAAGATGGACTTCGGCGACAAGGTCGCGGTCGTGCACAGCGGGCTGTCGCTGACGGAGCGCTACGACACGTGGCGCGCGATCCGGGAAGGACTCTTCCCGGTCGTCGTGGGTCCGCGGTCGGCCGTGTTCTCACCCGTGCGGAACCTCGGGGTCATCGTCGTCGACGAGGAGCACGAGCAGACCTACAAGCAGAGCGAGTCGCCCCGCTACCACGCCCGCGACGTCGCGACGATGAGGGCCAAGCTCGAGGACGCCGTGGTCGTCCTGGGCACGGCGACTCCGAGCCTCGAGAGCTACCTCAACGCGCGGGACGGGAAGTACGACCTCGTCGAGCTGCCGGAACGCATCGACTCGGGGCCCCTGCCCGAGGTCGAAGTGGTCGACATGTGCGAGGAGCCGACGGTGGACTCCGAGGGCGCGTTCTCGGCCGTGCTCCGCGATGCCGTCCTCGAGACTCTCCGCGCGGACAAGCAGGTCATTCTCTTCCTGAACCGGCGCGGCTTCGCTTCGTTCGTCCAGTGCCTGTCATGCGGGCACTCTGAGAAGTGTCCGAACTGCAACGTCGCGATGACGTTCCATTCGACCGACAACACGATGCGGTGCCACTACTGCGGCATCTCGGCGCCCGCGCCCGCCAAGTGTCCGTCGTGCGGCAGCATCAACCTGAGGTTCGGCGCACCCGGGACGCAGCGCGTGGAGAAGGCCGTCCACGAGCTCTTCCCGGACGCGACCGTCGAGAGAATGGACGTGGACACGACGACCCGTCACGGGTCGCACTGGCGCATCCTCAAGGACTTCGCGGAGCGGAAGACCGACATCCTTCTCGG
>DAOWER010000087.1 GCA_030638405.1 Candidatus Eiseniibacteriota bacterium
CGCAGGTGGCGGCGCGTCAGGAGTCGGACCGGGCGACCGGGAGAGAAGCCCATGCCGATATCCCACAAGGACCTCTGGATCAAGATCAAGCGCGAGTCCAAGGGGAAGTCTTCCCGGGACGAGGTGCGCCTGCTCGAGGACTACCTCTCGGACTGGCCTGAATACAAGGGGCCCTATCAGGAGCTCCGGAAAAAGCTCGAGCGCAGGGCGGCGGAACTCAGAAAGGTCGACCGCGTGCTCGCCTCGCACTCCGCCTCGGATGATCCGTTCTCCGTCAGGAAACGAGGACTCGCGGAGGTGGCTCTCGTCGGCCTTCCCAACGTGGGGAAGACGTCCGTGCTGACTGCGCTCACCGGCACGCACGCGGAGGTCGCTGACTACCCCTACACGACGCTCACTCCCAACGTCGGCATGTTCAGCCTCGGCGGAGTCGAGTTCGAGATCGTCGACCTCCCTCCCTTTCCGGAGGGCGCGCTCGACGAGGTGCATTACGCTGCCGGGTTGAAGGAAGCCTGCCTGAACGCCGCGCTCCTCTGCATCGTTGTGAATCTTGAGGGCGACTTCGAGCTTCAGCTGGACACACTGCGGGGTGCGCTTTCGGACATGGGTGCGGACCGACCCGCCGTGCTCGTTGGGACGCACGTCGATGCCGGGGCGTCGGCGGAGATCGAGAGGCTACGCGTTCTGGCTGCCGGGGCGCCGGTGTTCGGTTTCCCGCTTGGGGAAGGGGAGGAGCGCGCCGTGGCCGAGGCGCTATGCGGTCTCATCGGAAGGATCATCGTGGACGCGCGCGATCCGGTCTCGAAGGAAGAACCGCTCGCGTACGCCGTTCCAGAGGGTGCTTGCGTGCTGGACCTGGCCGGGCTGATCCACAAGGACCTCGCGAAGAAGGCCCGCAGGGCCAGAGTGTGGGGACCATCCTCGAGCTTCGACGGTCAGGAGGTCGGGCTGGATCACGTCCTGAGTCCGGGCGACACGGTCGAGATCCTGACCAGGTAGTCCCTTACCTTCGCAGAAGCTCTCCCGAAAGCAATATCAACTTCCCGCGCCGCGGGGCGGGCGCACCAGCGTCCTCCATGCCGGACGCATCCGGCGCGCCGATGAGGAGTCCCGACGGTCCGTCTCCGGAAGTCTCGACGACCAGTAGCGCCGCTCCGACGGAGTCCCCCGGGAACTGCCCCACGATCGTGATGTCCGCGAGTTCCGAGCTTCCGACCTTGGCCGCCACCACCGACCTCAGGCTTCCCCAGTAGAGGTAGACCTCGCCGCAGGCGGTTCGCTTGCCGTCAGGTCCGTCGGCGTACCGAGACGCCACGATGATGTCGTCAGAGCGGTCGCCGTTGAGGTCCGCAAGAAGCACCGGGAGCCCGAAGAGATCCGATCTGGACCCGCCGTGGAATCGAGGCACGGCAGGATCGTCGAGCGCGCGCGTGCCGGCAACTGCCTCGCCCGCGCTTCCGGAGTCTCCGAAGAGCACGAACACCTCTCCCGTCGCCTCGAGCTTCGTTCTGTGCGCCCTCGATGCGTAAGCGGAGACGAGAATGTCTCCGATCCCATCGGAGTCGATGTCACCGGCCGACAGCGACCGACCCAGGAACGCGCGCTCCGTCAGTCCGAGGACCGTGCGCGATCCGTCCGTCAGGAGAGACAGCGACCCTCGTTCCAGGACCTCACGCACCGTCACGATGTAGAGCTTCCCGACGTCCGGAAGGTTCGTCCCGGGCCCGTCCGCCAGGTAGGCGCCCAGGACGAGTTCGAGGGCGCCGTCCCCGTCTGTGTCGGCCGCGGCCATTCCCGCCAGTGCGTCGTCCGCGCTCTCGCCCACGACACTTGCGACCGCGACGTCGGAGACGCCTGCTACTCCGTACACGGAGCGCAGCGCCGCGCCGTTCACGACATAGACAGCGCCGGGTCGTGACCCCGCTCTCCCGCCGCCCCTCGGCTCCGACAGCAGGAGCTCGGCGGCTTCATCATCGTCGAGATCGATGGCCAGTATCGACGAGCCGAGCTTCGCACCGGGGCACGAGCCCGTCAGGACGATCTCGGGAGCAGCATCAGGGCCGAGGTTCAAGGAGTCTCCCGGCCCGCCGAAGTAGACAGACACCTCGCCGCGCGCGATGTCACCGTCGCGCCCGGCGGCGGGCGCACCTACCACCAGGTCGTCGAAGCCGTCACCATCCAGGTCGGCGACGGCCACTGCCGAGCCGAACCTGCCGCGATCGCCGCTCC
>DAOWER010000095.1 GCA_030638405.1 Candidatus Eiseniibacteriota bacterium
GGTCTGGAAGTACGGTGACGACATCAACACCGACATGCTCTTCCCGGGGAAGTACACGTACACGTGCGCGACCGCGGAGGAGGTTAAGCCGCACCTGCTTGAGGATCTCGATTCCGAGTTCGCGGGCGGGGTGTCGGCGGGCGACATACTGATGGCCGGCATGAACTTCGGGTGTGGAAGCTCGAGGGAGCAGCCGGTGCTCGGCCTCAAGGCCGTCGGCATCGCGGCGGTCGTGGCGAAGAGCTTCGCGAGGATATTCTACCGCGCGGCCATCAACCAGGGCCTCGTGCTCATCGAGGCGCCGGACGCGGTCGACGCGTACAAGGACGGCGACGAGCTCGCGCTCGACGTGGAGGGCGGGAAGATATCGGTCGGCGGGCGTGAGTTCGCTTTCCCACCGCTCCCGCCGGAGATCCTGGCGATACGCGATGCGGGAGGACTGCTCAACTACGCCCGGGCGAAGCTCGAGGCGGGAACGAAGTAGCCATCACGCGCGAGCGGCGCCCGACCGGGCGGCCGGCGCGCGAGAGCGGCAGGACGTGGCGGCGCTGCGGTGAAGGGATTCCGCGGCCGATTTCACACAAGACGCGAGGACACGACATGCCGACCAGAGACGAAGTGCGGGGGATTCTCCCCGAGCTGGAGTTGATCAAGGACGAGGCACTTCGAGAGAAGACGATCGACGTCTGGATCGACGCGATGGAGACGGGCGGCTGGGAGGTCAAGGACATGCCTGACATCCCGTTCACTCTTCTTATAGAGGACACCGACCTGAGCCTGCTGGACCACACGAGGGTCGTCACGCAGACGGCCATCGCGATCGCCGACACGATGTCAGGCTACTATCGCGATCTGATGCCCATCAACCGCGACTACCTCATCTCGGGTGGCCTGCTCCACGACGTTGGCAAGCTCGTGGAGTACGAGCGCAAGGGCGGCAAGGTCGTGAAGAGCGAGGTAGGCAAAGATCTCAGGCACCCGTTCTCCGGTACGGCGCTCGCGTACAGGCACGACATCCCTACGATGATCTGTCACCTCATCGCGATGCACGCGAAGGAGGGCGAGGGCGGCCGGAGGAATCCGGAGGCCTGGATCATTCACTACGCGGACTTCGTGAACTTCAGGTCGCTTCAGACGCTGTAGGACTTCCGAAGCGCCCTCGCGAGAGGGCGCTTCCTCTTGTGGCCGGCTCGAGGCGCAGGCGACGCGATTGTCGCACGGACGCACCGGCCGCACGCCCGAGGTCGTTCACGTGCTTCGCAAAGGGCATCCAGAAACGTCCCACCCGGTTCCATCCGCCGCTAGCGCGTCTCCGCGCGCCGGCGCGGCCACCAATGCGGCGTTGTGCTTGGCGCTCTGCCTGGCGCTGGCCTGCACGGTTGCGGACGCGGCAACCCTGACCACGGACCCTGCTGACCTGCCGTTCCAGTTCGTGGAGCTCTGCCCCAGGGGCAGGCGGGCGCTCGAGGAGGGCATCGTTGATCTGGACGGGGACGGCGTGGATGAGATCGTCACCGCGCGCACCTTCAACGACGGCCAGGGCTACTACCTCGGCCTGAACAGGGTCGACCCGGCCGGCTGGACCACACTGAGACAGCTCAACTCCCCCTACGTCATGCGTCTTGCCGGCATCGCCGACGTCGATTCCGGGGACACGCCCGAGATCTTCCGACTGAGGCAGGAGCCGGGTGATGTCCTGTCGGTCGATGTTCTCGGTGTGACGGTACACGCGAACTCCACCGATTGCACGACGAGAGGCTCATTCGAGATAGACGTGCACGAGTGGCGCTGGAGGGAGAACGTCTGGAACGGCTCGCTGGCCACGCACCTTCCCATCGACGAGGACGGTGACGGGCTTCACGAGACCGTCGTGTTCTCGATAGCCGGCGGCATGAGCAGACGCCCGAGGGGCATAGGCGCGGCGGACTGGACGAGCGGTGAGGTGCGGTGGTTCCTTCCGGTTGGAGCCGCACCGACACAGATACTGGAATTCGAAGACCTCACCGGGGACGGCATCCTTGACATCGTCTTTGCGATGGGAGCGCCCTGCAACGGTGTCTTCGAGGAGAACAGCGTCGATACTCTCTCTTACGTGGCTGCCGCGACGCTCGGCGGTGAGCTGCTCTGGATCAGGGAGATAGGGGGCCCGTCGAGCGGGCCCTGTTTCACCGTCGCCGACGTGGACGGCGACGGCGCCGTGGAGGTACTGACCGGCCAGGTGTACGGCCGAGAAACGGTCTCGGACTACCACGCGCTCGCGGTCTGGCGAGGGCGTGGCGGGGAGCCGCTGGCAAGCTGGAACAACGGCTACGCGGTGAACTCGGTCGCCGTCCTGCCCGCGGACGGAGGCAGCAGGATCTTCGCGGCGGTGGGTGACGGCATACTGCGGTCCTTCCGGCTGGTTCAGGGCAAACTGGAGCTGGTCAGGGAGATGGACTGCGGATCGGCGGTTGTCTCGCTGTCGGTCGTGTCTCCTGACCCGCTCGAGTCGAAGTCGCTCTTGGCTGCCACCCACGACGGTGTCTTTGTGCTCTTCGACGCGGATCTCCGCCCGCTGGCCCTGTTCGACTCGGAGGACTCCGGCAGGTCCGGGAGGAGCGGCCGCGACATGACGTTCGCCGTCGGAGGGCGGGGCATCCTCGCGCGGACGGAAGAGGCGCTCTTCTGTCTGGGGCTCACGCCGACGCCTCTGGATCCCCGGCCGATCGTGCTGCTGGGGCTGTGCGGCCTGGTGTGCGGAGCGGCGTGTGTTCCCAGGGTGAGACGGGCCTCACTGGCGTCTCTTCGCCGGGCGCTCATGCCACCGTCCGACAGGGCCGACGCGGCGGACGAGCTGCTGGACGGCCTGGCCACGGCCGGCCACGGCAAGCTCGCTGTGACTTCCACCCTGAGAAGACTCCGCAAGCAGACCGCAATGAGTTCCGGGCTCGAGGGCCCGGCACCCGCGGAGCTGCAGGAGCGATGGCGTGGTGCGGTCAGGGACGCGCTCGAGGTTGGAGTGACGAGCCTGGACGGCGTGGTGCTCATGGCGCGCAGGATGGGACTGGCGCCGGGCACCGTCGCCAGGCTCCACGCGGACCTCGACCGCGCGCGCAAGCTGCTGAGAAGCGCCCCCGAGTGCGTGCCCACGGGCGCCGATGCGGCCGCGTTTTCGGAGCGACTCGAGCCCCTTCTCGAATCGATGGAAGGCCACCTCGCGGAACTCAAGGCCTCGGCTCGACGGTATGTCTCGGCAGAACTCGTGGCGGAGCTCCGTCGGGTCACGGAGGCCCACAGGTCCGATCTGCTGGGCGCGGGCATCGAACTCCAGGCTCCCGCGGTCACGAGCATCGAGGGCGTGAGGGTGTTCGGCACGCGGCTCGAGGTGTGCTTCGTGCTGGACAACCTGCTGTCGAACGCGATAGAGGCGGTCAGGAACGCAGCGCAGCGTCGCATCGAGCTGTCGATGGGCCGCGATGGCGACAGGGTCTCGGTGACGGTGTCCGACACGGGAGTGGGCATCCCCGAGGAACTCAAGGAGGACGTGTTCAAGGCCGGCGTCTCGAGCAAGGCCGGCGGAGGGCACGGACTGCCTCGCAGCAGAGAGCTGCTCAAGAAGCGCGGTGGAGACATCGTGCTCGTCCGCTCCACCCAGGGAGAGGGCACCGAGTTCGTGGTCCATTTCGAGATTCTCTAGGTCCGCGACCTCAGCGCCTCGTCCAGCCCTTCTCGTCGGGATTGTTGTGTTCCCGGCCGTGGAATGCATCCTCTGTTCTGCCACCTGCATAACGATGAACTCCGAAGAACTGACTGGCCCCGCGCGTCCGTTGTGCGAAGCGGCCGTCGTGCCGCGTGGTACAGCAGCGGGAGCGGGGCGAAGAAGGAGCGCCGCGAGCATTCGGGCGGCCCCGGGCAGTTGTTCGGACTGCCGGGCGCAGCCGACGGAAGGGGGCGGACCATGAGAGCGAGCGAGACTCGATTCGATTCTGTTCGTGGGTTCCTGATGGTGTTCGCGGGCATCACGATCGCGCTTCTGCCAGTTGGGATCTCTATCAGTGGAGCGCTCCCTCTGTGCGTCAGCGAGGCGTGCGCCAACCCCGGCGTCGCGCATGCTGACGAGGCCGCCGAGCTTCCTTCCGTCGAATCGCTCCTCAAGAGGTACGTCGAGGCCGTGGGAGGCCGGGAGGCCATCCTGGCGCTCAGGACGCGCGTGGCCTCGATGCGCATCATCACGGACCTCGAGTGGGACCCACCCATCTATGAGGTCGACACGCTGTCGGTCTACGGAACGTCCTCGGGCGAGTTCCTGGTCATCACAAGGACGCCGCGAGGTATGATGCTGGAGGGCTGCGACGGCGATGAGGAGTGGAAGATCGACCTTGCTGGCACGGTCTTCAACTTCCATGCGAAGGACGCGCGCGACCGCTGGATGACCGACCCGCAGTTTCCGCTCAAGTTACGTCACTACTTCCCCCACATGGAAGTAGTCGGTATGGACGTCTGGGGCGGCGATATGGTCTTCGTGGTCGAGACGGACGGGAAGGAGCTCCACCGTCTGGGCTTCGACGTCAACACCGGTCTTCTGACACGACTCGGTTACAACCGGGAGCTTCGCGACTACGAGGAGGTGGACGGCGTGATGATGCCCCACCGCGTCGCATATTCACGCAAGGGCGGGTCGAGCACCTTCGTCGTCGATTCGGTCGCGCACAACACTGAGATAGACAGAGCCCTCTTCTCGCTTGCCAAGTAGCTGCCCGTGAGCCGCGCAAGCGGCCACCTCCGGGCCGCGCAGGCAGCAGCTCCTGAGCCGCATATGCAGCCAGCCAAGTGCCGTCCCCGCCGGGGGTTCCGCCCTCCCGAGTGAGGCCGCGGAACGAGCCGCCCGCAGGTGAGCGGCTTGCTCTTGTGCCCACGCTGTGGTATAATGATAAGTAGTTACTTCTAGATGAGTTAGGAGGGATTGCCATGTCTCCGAGACGGAGAGTGATGTACGCGGCGGCCGTCGCGGCCGCGCTGGCGCTCGCGCTGACGGTGCAGGCTTGGGCCGTCGACCCCGCGCGAGCCTCGCAGCTTACGGGCGGCGCGCAGAAGCTCTGGGTCTTCTTCACCGACAAGGGGCTCACGAGGGCCGAGGAGCAGAGTGCGATAGACGCGTTTCGCGCGGAGCTGCCGGAGCGCGCGCTCAGGCGTCGCGCGAAGGTCGGCTTCGACGTCAATCGGAACGATTTGCCCGTGGCCGCGCAGTACGTCGACGGCGTTGCGGCGATCGGTGTGGAGGTCGTCACGAAGAGCCGGTGGCTGAACGCGGTGTCCGTGTTCGCCGACGGCGAGCAGGCCGCGGCGATTGCCGCCCTGCCCTTCGTGCGCGAGACTCGTCCGGTCGCGCGCGGCACGAAGCGACTACCCGACATAATCCCCTCTGACGGCCAGCAACCGTCCCTGCCGGAGGGTCGCACCCTCGACTACGGCGAGGCCCAGGGCCAGCTCGAGCAGATACAGGTCGACCTGCTCCACGACGAGGGCTTCGACGGGACTGGTGTCCTCATCGCGATGCTGGATACCGGATTCGACACCGACCACCAGGTCTACCGCCACTTGGACATCGTCGCCGAGCGCGACTTCATCAATGACGACGGGGAGACGGCCGATCAGCCGGGAGATCCCGAGGGCCAGGACGGCCACGGGACCGCGACGCTGTCGTGCGTCGGGGGGAAGTACCCCGGAGAGCTCTACGGGGGCTCCTATCATGCGGGCTTCGTTCTCTGCAAGA
>DAOWER010000261.1 GCA_030638405.1 Candidatus Eiseniibacteriota bacterium
TCAACACCGGCCGGGATGCCAAGTTCTCTCGCCGTGGAAAAACCCACAAAGAAATCGTAAAAGCTGAACGGCTTCGGTTCTGTGACGAGAATGACTCTGTCCGCGCCGCGCACGGTCTCCACGGCCGGGCAAGCAGTCCCCGGGGGGGCGTCGAGAATCGAGATCCCATTACTCGGCACTGCTGCCTTCAGGGCGCGGACGATGGGGGTCACGGATTCCTCGCCGATGGACATCTCGCCCCCGATGAAGGAGACGTCGCCGACGTGGCCCTCGCGGATGATCCCTCTCTTCTGTGGTACCTCGATGATAGCGTCTACCGGGCAGACGAGAGAGCACGCGCCGCAGGCGTGACACAGCTGTGGGAACGTGGTCACCGAGTTGTTGATGCACGCGAGCGCATGGAACTGACAGGCCCGGCAGCACTCGCCACATCCCGTGCACTTCTCCTCGTCGATGGCGACCACGGGCACCTCGACTGGTCTGGTGCGCTCGATGGTCGGCTGGAGGATCAGATGACCGTTCGGTTCCTCGGCGTCGCAGTCGATGTAAGCAACCTTCTCACCTGCCTCAGCGAGCAGAGACGCCAGGCACGTGGCAACGGTCGTCTTCCCGGTGCCGCCCTTGCCGCTGGCTATGGCTAGCTTCATGCCGTCTGGGTTCTCCCTGGGATTCGCCGGGAGGCTCCCGGAGGAGCCTCCCGGTCTGTTCCTACTCGTCCGTGTCTGACTCAAGTGAGGCCAGGCGGGACTTGATTCCCTCCAGCGCCGCCGCGAGGTACTCGGCCTCCGCCTTGAGAGCGGCCGCCTCGTCTCGGGGTGCCGGTGCGACGGGTGGTGCGTAGCCAGCGGGTGGTGCGTAGCCGGCCGGCGGCCCGTAGGCTGGGGGGTAGGCCCCTCGACCCCACCCGGGCACGCCCGTGGCGTAGTAGCGGTGTCGGAAGCCTCGACCGCCACCGTGTCCACCACCGCCTCTTCCGTATCCACCTGCCGCGTAGCCGGGCGCCGCATAGCCCGCGCAGTATCCAAGCCCTCTTCCGGTCATGGGGCCGGCGCCCCCTGGTCCACTTCTGTCTCCGCGTGGCATTTCCTTCTACCTCCTTTGGGCGTTCAGTCGCCCGTTCACATGGCGACGACCCACACGCGGTCGTCCTCGACTACAGTTCTTCCTTCTCGAAAGCCTCGATGGCCTCGGCGACAGTGCCGCCGACCCTCTCGACGATCCTTATACCCGCTTGGGTCAAGACTCTCTCCGCGTTCGGCCCACAGTGACCCGTGATGACGACCGTCGCTCCAGAGTCGACGATCTTCTGCCCAGTGGCGATCCCTGCGCCCGACGGGGCGTTGACGCCTGCGGAGTTGTCCATCCCCTCATGTTCGCCCGTCTCAGTGTCGACGATGACGAACCACTTCGCGCGACCGAATCGCGGATCGAGGTCGCTTGTGAGCTCCCCAGCCTGTGCGGTTACGGCAACCTTCATCTGTTCCTCCTCTGGACGCCCGCGCGCCCCCTCTGAGTTCTTCCTCTGCCCCAACCTCTGCCTTGTCCACGTCCCCCGCAGCATCCGGGCATTCTGTAGCGCGGTCTGTCGAGCTGTCCGGTCGTAAGCGCCCCGAGGACATCCTCAACCTCGCCCGAGATCCAGGGCTCGAGGCGGACGCCCGCCGCGGCAAGCATCTCCGCCAGCGGGCGGGACACAGCCCCGCACACCAGGAGGTCCAGGCGCAGCTCGGCGATACGTCCGGCTCTGAGGGGGAGGCGTCGTGGCTGGAGCGCCACTTCCTCGCGCACTTCGCCGGCCTCGGCCTCGGTGTCGACAACGATGACCCGCTCAGCGGTGTCGAGGACAGGTGATACTCTGCCGTTCCATATGGGGATTCCGACTCTCATGGTGTCCCAGTAAAGCATCGGCTGTGCCAGAACGCGGAGGGCTGAGATGCATCGTCTAACATCGCGCCTTGTAGGTAGTTAGAAGCTGCGGCTCGGGCGACGTGTGTCCTGACGGCGGGTCCG
Source organism: Candidatus Eiseniibacteriota bacterium (assembly GCA_030638405.1). Classification (GTDB taxonomy): domain Bacteria; phylum Joyebacterota; class Joyebacteria; order Joyebacterales; family Joyebacteraceae; genus JALGZG01. The sequence continues at coordinate 2,011 of DAOWER010000261.1, forward strand.
AGCGGTGCAGTCGTGCAACCATTCAAAGCCGTCGGGTGCAGGTACGCAACCATGCGATAATGTGAGTCCCGTGACCCTCCGGGGCGCCTCAATCTGTGCCGGGAGTTCTCAAGAGGTGGGACGTTTGGGGGGCGGGACGATCTCGAGGCGCTTCATCTTGCGCCAGAGGGTCGTCTTGTGAATGCCGAGCTCACGGGCGGTAGCTGCGCGATTCCAGCGGTTCCGCTCCAGCACGGATAGCAGAAACGCGCGCTCGGCTTCAGGGATAGATCTGGGGGCGTCACCGGTGGGCTGAGGGGTGGGAAGGAGGTTAGGGGGAAGGTGGCGCTTGCGAATGGTCCCCGACCGGCACATGACGAAGGCGTGCTCGATGATGTTCTCGAGTTCTCGGATGTTACCGGGGTAGTCGTGGCTCATGAGGAGTTCGAGGACATCCGGGGAGACGCCCGAGAGCTCCTTGCGCTTGAGGCGGTTGTATCGCTCGACGAAGTGCTCCACGAGCAGGGGAATATCCTCGCGGCGGTCGCGGAGAGGGGGGAGATCCACCGCGATGACGTTGATACGGTAGAAGAGGTCGCTGCGGAAGTCTCCGGTTGCGACCATCGCATCGAGGTCGCGGTTGGTCGCCGCGACCACACGGACGTCGGCCTTCTCCGTTCTGGTGGCGCCGAGGGGCTCGTAGGTGCCGTCCTGAAGGACCCTGAGGAGACGAGCCTGCAGCGCCGGAGAGACGTCGCCGATTTCGTCCAAGAATATGGTGCCGCCTTCCGCCAGGGCGAAGCGGCCCATTCTGTCCCTCCTGGCGTCTGTGAATGAGCCGGCCTTGTGGCCGAACAGCTCGGATTCGAGGAGCGTATCGGGGATGGCGGCGCAGTTGACGGTCACGAGCGGGCCCTCTGCACGTGGGCTCATGTTGTGGATAGCGCGCGCGACCAGTTCCTTGCCCGTTCCGCTCTCCCCCTGGATCAGGACCGTGCTTTCGCTCTCCGCTATGTCCGGAAGGATCTCGAAGATACGTAGGACGTCTTTGTTCGTGCTGACCATATCCTCGAACGTATGGCGCCCGGCGAGCTCACGGCGCAGCTCCTCCTCAACGCTGAGGTCGCGGAAGGTCTCGACACCTCCGATGGTGCGACCGCTGTCGTCCTTGAGAAGGGCAGTCGAGATGGTGATGGGAATCCGAGTTCCGTCGGAGCGGACGATGTAGAGGGCGCGATTTATGATGGGCCGGCCCGTCTTCATTGTCTCTCTCAGGGCACAGGCGGACTCACAGATGCTGGCGCGGAAGACGTCGGAGCACTGCCTGCCCATCGCCTCGTCGCCGGGAATGCCGGTAATCCTCTCCGCGGCGCGGTTGAAGGAGCAGATTCTCCAGTCGGTGTCGATGGCGAAGACCCCATCGGCGATGCTGTCGAGGATAACGCCCTCGTAGCGCCCGCTCTCGAGGAGCTTCTTGAGATCGCACGGGTTCTGTTTGGGGCGAGAGGGCACGCTGGCTCCAGGGGACGTGGCCGACCGAGACAGTGGTTGCATAACTGCAACCACCCTCAAGATACCCCTTCAGGTCCCTCACGTCAAGTCGGCGGCGGTCGGGACTCTTGACTTCGGGTGCGGGAGCGTCTAAGAGTCGTTCCTACCAACCGCGGCGGCTCACACCGCCGCGTGTGCTGATACGAACCGGCCGCGCCCAGTCATCGTCGCGGGCGCCCCCGTCCAGGAGCATCAGAGCATGCCCGAACGCCAATACTTCCAAATGACCGTCCAGGAGGCCCTGGACTCCCTCGGCACGACGCCCAAGGGCCTGCCGCGCGAGGAGGCTGAGAAGCGGCTGAGTGAGCATGGTCCTAACGAACTGGCCGCCGACTTCAAGATGCCGAAGTGGGTGCTTCTCCTGTCGCAATTCAAGGACCTTCTGGTTCTGGTCCTCATTATCGCTGCCGTCATCTCCTTCGCGATAGGCAGCGTGCGCGACGGGACCGTCATGCTCGTGATTGTCATGGTCAACGCCGTCATCGGGTTCGTGCAGGAACACAAGGCACAGAGAATAGTCGACAGCCTGAAGAACCTCATCAGCTCGCCGGCGAAGGTGATGGTGGACGGCGACCTTTCGGAGGTTTCCCAGGAAAGACTCGTGCCGGGAGACATCATTCACATCGAGGCCGGGGACCGCATCCCAGCCGACATGCGGATCGTCGAGTCGTTCGACCTGCGCACGAACGACTTCTCGCTGACGGGCGAGTCCACACCGCAGGGGAAGGGCACGAACGCGATTGCCACGGCCTCGGTCATCGGCGATCGGGACAACATGGCCTACGTCGGAACCACGGCAGCGTCGGGCACAGCCACCGGTGTAGTGGTCGCGACCGGCATGAACACCGAGATGGGCAAGATCGCGAACATGACCCAGGAGACCGCCGCGACGGAGTCACCGCTCGAAAAGGAGCTGGGTGCGCTGGCAAGATGGCTCACGACCATCGTCGCGGTCATCGGCACAGTGCTGTTCGCGGTCGCGATGTGGCAGGGGTTCGGGTTGCTGACGAGCATGGTCTACGCGCTCGGCATCGCCGTGGCGCTGGTGCCGCAGGCGCTGCCCGCCCAGGTGACGATTGCAATGTCCGCGACGAGCAAGAGGCTCGCGGAGCAGAGGGCCGTGGTGAAGAGCTTGCCGGCCGTGGAGACGCTCGGTTCCACGAGCGTCATCTGTACCGATAAGACCGGTACGCTCACGAAGAACGAGATGACCGTTACGAACGTGTGGTTCAACGGCAAGAGGTTCTCAATGACCGGCGTCGGGGACGAGCCTGAGGGCGAGATCCTGGGAGAGGACGGGAACGCGCTCACGCAGGAGCAGATTGACGAGATCGAGATAATGATGGACGCGGCGACCATGGCGTCGAACGCGGAGATTCACGGGCCGGACGAGGAGCACGACGGTTGGTACCCGGTGGGAGACCCCACCGAGGCCGCGCTGGTGGCCATGTCCACCAAGCTCGGGACGCGTTCGCCGACCGAGGATGAGGAGAACCCGGAGCTGCAGGAGTTCCCGTTCGACTCCGAGCGCAAGCGAATGAGCTCGGTCCGCGAGTTCGGGGAGCACAAGCAGCTCGCAATGAAGGGCGCTCCCGACAGCGTGCTCGCCATCAGCAAGTCCATCTACCGCGACGGCAAGGCCGTTCCCATCACCGACGATGACCGGGCCGCCATCACCGCTGCCGCGGAGGACTACTCCAAGAACGCTCTCCGCGTGCTCGGCATCGCGTTTCGGCCACTGGGAACAGACGACCGCGACTATACGATGGAGGAGGTGGAGCGCGACGTCACGTTCCTCGGGCTCGCCGGAATGATCGACCCCCCGAAGGAGGGAGTGAGGGAGGCGATAGCGGATTGTCACGCGGCTCAGATACGGACCTTCATCATGACCGGCGACCACGCCATCACCGCGCAGGCGGTGGGCAGAGAGATTGGCCTGGCCGAAGAGGGAGTGGTGCCGCCCGTCATCACCGGTCAGGAGCTCCACGCGATGAGCGACTCCGCTCTGACGTCGTCGATGGAGGAGAACGACGCGATGATATTCTCGCGCGTCGACCCGGAGGATAAGCTCCGCATCGTGAAGCTGCTGGGGGCCCAGCACGAGGTCGTCGCCGTGACCGGCGACGGGGTCAACGACGCGCCCGCCCTCAAGCGCGCGGACATCGGTGTCGCGATGGGCAAGATAGGGACGGATGTTGCGAAGGAGGCGTCGGAGCTCGTGCTTCTGGATGACAGCTTCCCGACGCTCGTCGAGGCCGTGCGAGAGGGGAGGACCATCTACGAGAATCTCAAGAAGACGGTGCTCGCCTCGATGACCACGAACGCGGCCGAGCTTGCGGTGGTTCTTCTCGGGCTCGCCGCCGTGTCGCTCAGGAACTGGGCCATTCCGATCTTGGCGATACAGATACTGGCGATCGATCTCCTGGCGGAGATACTCCCGCTGACGGCGCTGACGTTCGACCCCGCGCACAAGGAGATAATGACGTCGCCACCGCGCGATCTCAAGGCGCACATCCTGAATCGCTCCACGTCGACCGAGGTCATTCTGCTCGGCGTCCTCATGGGCGCCCTGGCGTTCGCGAACTTCGGCCTCTTCATGTGGAGGAGCGGCGTCACCTTGACCGTGGACCATTCGGACGCGTTCCTCTACGCACGGGCTACGACCATCACGTATCTCACGATAGCGTACTGTCAGTTCGTCAACGTGCTGTCCCGGAGATACGAACGGACCTCGGTCTTCTCGAGCAACTTCTGGGGCAACCGGACGCTCCTGTTGTCGATTGTGTTCTCGATCGCACTGACTTCGATCGCCGTCTACGGCCCGTTCGTCAGCGACTGGCTCGCGTTCGCGCGGCTGTCCGCAGTGGACTGGGCATACGTGCTGGGTGGGGCGGGGGCGTATCTTGTTGCGTTCGAGGTCCTTAAGCTCGCGAAGAGGATTCGCGCAGCCGGTAGCAGTCGGACGAAAGAAGGGAGCAGGGCATGAAGGTAATGACGGTTCTGGGCAGTCCGAAGAAGGACGGGAACACCGCTGGAGCGCTGGCGATGTTTGAGCAGCTTATGGGTGACGGGCACGAGGTGGACAGGGTCAACATCGTGGATCTCGAGATCGCGGGGTGCCAGGGGTGCTACGCCTGTCAGGCGAACCCGGACGAACCCTCCTGTGTACAGAACGACGATGCGAACGACGTCTACAGGCGGATGTTGGAGGTCGACGCAGTCGTCTACGCCTCACCGCTCTACATGTGGGGATTCCCGTCGGGAATTCACGCGTTCATGGAGCGCCACTTGAGCCTCGTGACGGGCTACATGACACCGGACTACAAGTCGCTCCTCGAGGGGAAGCGGGCGGCCATGCTCCTCACGTGCGGCGGTCCCGTGGAGGGCAACACCGACGCCATCCAGATGGTCTTCGATAGCTTCGCAGCGTACGGGAAGGCCAACCTCGTGGGGAAGTACATCGTGCCCGGCTGCACAACGCCAGATGAGATCGAGGGGAAGGCGGGGGAGATCGTGAAGAAGATGGCCGCGGACCTGACCGGCTAGCGACCACCCCGTACCGACAACGGCAGACCAACGGCCGCAGAACCGACGAGCCCGCCCATGATGGGCGGGCTCGCCTTGTCATCGTGACCTCCGAGTCCGGAGCGCAGCGCCCTTCGGCTCTGTGCCCCGGACAAGTTATTGACGCGCGTCTACTCAGACAGATACGCCAGCTCGCCCAGAGGAATGCCCGAGCGTTCGATGAGGTCCTTGAATCTCTGTTCTCCCCGTAGGAAATCGAGTTCGGGGTCGGAGTTGAGTTGCAGCAGAATTCGCGGTTCCTCGTCCCAGGTCTTCTCCAGCAACTCGAGTGCCTTGTCCTTCTCGCCAAGAGCCGCGTAGATGCGTGCCTTGGCGTAGTGGATGCCCTCGTGGTCCTTGCTGCCCTGGCTGGCGATGATCCTGAGAGCTTCGTTCCGTCTTCCTGTCTTGGCGCAGGCGATCCCGGTATCCGCGCCGTCGGGCCGCCTCCGGAGGAGTTCGTCAATCGACTCCTCGACGTCGGTTCCAGACCACACGCGGAACCAGAGGAGGAACTCCTCGAAGCTCTCGTCTCCGGGGAAGAGCTCCAGCGCGGTCTCGCAGAGCTTCATTCCTTCGATGTAGCGCCGGCCCGAGATTCCTGTGACGAACAGGTGCGCGAGGTGTGTCCCGTAGTCGAGCGGGTTCAGTGATAGCGCCTTCCTCGCGTATTTCATGGCGGTCTCGGACTCAGCGGCCCATCCAAGGTAGAGCGCAGCTCCCATGAGGGCGGATGCGCTCCCAGGGTTGAGCTCAAGCGCGCGGAAATGCTCGGCCCTTGCTCTGTCCCAATCCAAATCGGCGGTCAAGCAGACTCGTCCCATGGCGACGTGGGCCTCTACACACGCGTCGTCCAGCTCCAGCGCCATCGCCGCGGTCTCCCTTGCCATGTCGCAGTTGCCCTCGGGCGCTATCCATCGGCACAGTGCGCTGTAGATGTCGGCCAGGCCCGCGTACGGCGGAGCGTAGTTGGGATCCACCTCCGTGGCCCGCCGGAA
>DAOWER010000042.1 GCA_030638405.1 Candidatus Eiseniibacteriota bacterium
GACCAGTCGATCCGGTTTCCCAGATCGGTCCCGAAGTCCGTGTCGTCCAGCCACTCGGTGCCCTGCAGCATCGCCGGGATGCCGGGCGCCGTCAGCACGATGCCCTGGGCCAGCTTGGAGCGGCCCTTCGCCCACATATCGTCGTGGGGGGGCGTCGTGTCTATCGACTTGACGATGCGCTGCCCGCCGCTCGTCGGCCAGCACTCGTCGTGAAGCTCCAGGTAGTTCGTGACGTAGCGGCCGTTCAGGTAGTCGCCGCCGCCGATGATGATGTTCCGTATCTTCCACATCTCCGGGTCGCCGAGCGCCGCGTCGAAGATCTCGTCCCGGAGACGGTCCGTGAACTCGTCGTAGTACTGCGAGTCGAACCCGGCGCCCCCGAGGCTCGTCGGGCGCGTGACCCACGTGTCGTCCGGAAGCTGCTCCGCGATCGCGATCTTGTCGGCGAATCGGTTGTCCATCGCGTCGTTCATCTCCTGCATGAGGCTCCAGCCCGAGGCCTCCTGCGGGTAGATGTTCATGAAGTCGGTGGCATCCATCCGAAAGCCGTCCATCCGGAACTCGTCCAGCCAGTAGAGCGCGCTGTCGAGGAAGTAGGCCCTTACGTTGTCGTTATCGAAGTCGGCCTGGCTGCCCCACGGCGTCTCGACCGCGGGGTCGTCGAAGTAGATCTGGGTGCCGTCGTAGTACCAGAGGAAGTTGTCGCTGAACGAGAAGTGGTTCCAGACGATGTCCAGAAGCACCGCAATGCCGTAGGAGTGGAGCGTGTCTATCATGTACTTGAGGTCGTCGGGTGTGCCGTACTTCCACTCCGGCGCCCACTGCGTGATCGGGTTGTAGCCGGCGGAGTAGTCACCAGGGAATTCCGTGATCGGATTGAGCATGACGGCGCTGATGCCCAGTTCGGCGAGGTGCGAGGCCCTGGCGGCGACGTCGACGTAGCCTGCCGGGAACGGCGCGGCGCCGTAGGGGTCGTTTCTGCCCGAGAACGTTCCCACATGAAGCTGGTAGACGACCATCTGCTCGAAGTCGGGGACCTCGAAATCGTCGACCTGCCATTCGTAGGTGAACGGGTCGAGCAGGTAGGTGTTGTAGTTGTCGGCCGCGTTGAGCGCGCGTCCGCGCGCGTCCGCGTTCCAATGTGAGTTCTGGAAGAAGTACTTGTACATCTGGCCGGTGTTCGCCTCGGGGACGCGGACCACGAAATGCTCTCCGAGCTTCGTCATCGGGTCCGAGGTTCCCCAGCCGTTGAACTCGCCGCGGACATGGGCGATCGTGCGGGTCGGGGACCAGACCTTGAACACGGCGCCGCCGCCCGGCAGGGGAGTGGCGCCGATCGGAGCGTGCTCGAGTGTGGCGAAGTCGACGACGAAGCCGCCGTCCGTAGGTGCGCTTGAGGTCATTCCCCCGACGCTCAGATAGTCCGTGTCCGTGCCGTCGGTGAGCTCCATGTAGTACGACAGCCCGGTTGAGACCGTCGCGGGGACGTTAGCGGACCAGATATCGTACGGCCCGCGCACAGCCATCTTCGAGGCAACCGTCCAGGCGGCAGTGCCGTCGTCGACGCGCACGCGGGCCGCAGTGAGATCGTCTGCGTATGTCTGGAACCGGACCAGGAACGGCTCACCGTCCACGGGGCAGAGCGGGCTCCTGTCCAGCCATGTGACATGCGAAACGCCGTCCCATTCGACGTTGTTGTCGTGCGACGCCGCTGCGGCGAGCGTGGCCGCGGCAGCGGTGATGAACAGGGCCAGCAGCAGGGCAGAATCCCGGCGCATCTTGTGTTCTCCTGTGTTGCCGCGTGCGCCGCGCCGCGCAGGGCGCCGATCCGCCGCGTCATGGGCCTTCTTGACTATTATATACTTTTCTGAGGCAGTAGACAAGGCGGGCCAGGTAGCCGTGCCCGGAAGGCCCCGCCGGCTTGGCATTCCCGGGCACGCGTCAGACTGCCCCGCTTCAGCCCGCGTACACCTCTCAGATGCAGAATCGCCCTTTACAGGTTCTGGCCCCGGTGATAAGGTGCGATTTGGTGGGTCGGGGGGAGCGACACCATACAGAAACATGGGTATGATGCGCTGCTTCCGGGCTTGCTGAAGGCCTGGATCGTTCAAGAAGTCTTCGGCCGTCCTACGAAGCGAACGAAGCCGACTTCGTTCGCCGTCCCCCCTCACCGCGGGAGCGTCAGCGGCCGGGCGCTCCCGTATTTCGTTCGGCCGCCCGCGCACGGGCTTCCCGCCTGAGTACGGGCCTCCGGGCGGCAGTCGCGGGGCCCCTGCGCGGTCGCGTCGATTCGCAACGCGGCCTGGACAGGCGAGCGTCCGTCACCGACCGCCCGCGCCCACGGTCCTGCGACTTGACTTGGTCTTCCGAAGCCTGCTACCATTCCCGGAGTTATGGCAGTTCCACGAACGGGGGAGACATGCCTCTCAGGAAGAAGCGCAAGAAGGCCGACGAGGCTGAGGACACGCCCAAACCGGGGCTGATTCTCGTGAAGGACGGCGTGCAGAGGGAGGTCTCGTTCGAGGAGCTCGCGCTCTCGAACACGCTCTCGCTCGAGGCGCTTGTCCGTGTGCTGACCCGGAGCGGGAACGTCGATCCCACGGAGCTCATGGAGGAGATGGAAAAGGTCAAGACGGAGCGATTCCGGGACGGCATGCCGCTCCCGGACGGCGACGTCACTCACTAGGGGGTTCTCTTGATGTTGCTGTTCACACTGCTTGGTCCTGAGACAGCTCACGCAATGGGCACGACCGGCGCCGGGGGCGAGGGTGGCGGGGGCGGTACCAGCATGCTCATCATGCTGGTTGCCATATTCGCCATCTTCTACTTCCTGATGATCCGACCGGAGTCCAAGCGGCGCAAAGAGCGTCAGAGCATGATAGACTCCCTCGCGAGAGGCGATAAGATAGTGACCATCGGCGGCCTCTACGGCGAGATCCAGGACGTCCACGACGACAAGGTCGTCATTCGCATAGCCGAGAGCCTCAAGGTCGAGGTTGCCAAGACCGCGATCAGCGGTAAGAGGAACTAGCACACGGAATGGCCGTACTCCAGATCAGAAGGCATGGCGATCGGGTTCTCACGGCCCGCGTGGAGCCCGTCGGGGACGTCACTGACGAGATTCTGACGCTGCTCGACGACATGATCGACACGATGCGGAACGGGGAAACGCCCGGCGTCGGCCTTGCGGCTCCTCAGGTTGCCAAGGCGTTGTCCATCATCGTCGCCGAGCCACCGCCAGATCATGAGGGGACGGACGCCGTCTACAACGGTGCGATCGTCCTTCTGAACCCGGAGATCGTCTACGCGACCGGGCACACGATCATCGAGGAAGGCTGTCTCAGCTGTCGGGGAGTGACGGCCGAGGTGGAGCGCCCCAGTCACGTCGTCATCAAGGGCCTGGATCGGGACGGCAACGCGGTCAAGCTGGAGGTCGAGGGCGCGCTGGCGAGGATATTCCAACACGAGGTCGACCACCTGCACGGCAGGTTCTTCTTCGATCACCTCAATCCGATCAGACGGCAGCTCGTAAAGGCGCGGATCCGAAGAACATAGACCGGTGCGCTGACGCCCCGCGTCTGGCGCCGCCGCCGGTCCGAGTGAGTTGCCCAAATGCGCATCGTCTTCATGGGGACCCC
>DAOWER010000307.1 GCA_030638405.1 Candidatus Eiseniibacteriota bacterium
CATCAGTGAGTTTCGATCGGAGTATCGCCAGCGCGCCCATGCGCGTCGATGGCCGCTTGCCCTTCCATTCCACGGTCGACATCGGGTTGTACCCGAACGCCGCCTTGATGCCGGCGCGCGCGACGAGCGCGTCCGTCGTGTTCTTCGCGTAGTGCCTGATGACGGCCGAGAGTCCACCGATGATGTTCCCGCTCCCTGGCAGCACGCACGAATAGAGCACGCCCGCCTCGACCGCGTCCCTGAGCGCCGAGTCGTCCATCTGGACGGAGTCCAGAGCGTCGGGAACCGCGAGGATGGAGTCCATGTGCTCGTTGGCCTCGGCCTCCGCGCCCGGCTCACCCGCGCGGACCATCGCGATGTGGCTGTGCGGGTCGACGAACGCCGGCGTCACCACGGGGAACCTGCCCAGGAGTTTGCCCTTCTTCTCCTTGGACACGCCCACCATCTTCTTTCCGTTGAACACCACGTAGGCGTCGTCCACCACTCTCTTGCCGGTGTAGATCTTCTTCCCGCGAACGCAGTTCATCGATTGCTCCTTGCGCATGGCTGCTGTGGCCCGGGGCGTTGCCCGGTGCTTCCGTGTCAGCAGATCCAGGTGCTGTCAGTGGGCCGCCCGCGCCGCGCCCACGACGCACGCGGAGAGTTCGGCGTAGCCCTTCACGACGTCCTCCGCGAACGCCATGCAGGTCGGAGAACCGCACGCCCCGCAGTCGATCTTGGGCAACGACGCGTAGATCTCGTCCCGCTCCTTCACCTTGGCGATGGCTCTGGCGATGTCGGGATCGAGCGGGCTCAGCGCCCTGGGAGCGATGGGACTCTCAATGCTGAAGAATCCCGAGCGATACAGCCGCTCCGCGCGATGCTCGTGCCGCGCGATGTTGTGCCCGAATTTCTGGGCGAGTCTGATGGTCCTGCTCCTGGCAACGTAGACGTTCTCCACCGCCAGTGACCCACCTATGCAGCCACCCAGACAGGCGGCGGCCTCGATGAACTCAACGTTCCTGAGCTTCGAGTTCTCGATGTCGTCCAGGAGCTTCGTGACATCGCTCATTCCTGAGACCGCGATCCACCTCTTCGTCTCGAGAAGCCCCGTGATCGCGCCCAGGCTGGACCAGCCGGGACCGTACGTGATGTCATCGAAGAGCTCGTCCTTGATCTTGCTATCGGGTTCGGAAACGGCTTCCCTGAGCGCGGGGTAGATCTCGGAAATGGCGATCGCCGTGTCCAGCGCGGACTTCGTTCCCTCCGCGGGCTGCCGAATCGACACAACCTTGGCGGGACACGACGTGATGTAGACGGCCTCCACTTCCGACTCGGAGATCCCGTTCTCTCTGGCGAGCTTCCGCTTCGCCTCGCGGGCGGTCATCTCCCTGGGAACCTGCAGCGGGAGGACATTCTCGGTGAGCTCCGGGTACTTCACCTGTATTAGCCTGACGACGGCCGGACAGAAGCTGGAGATGATGGGCCACCGCCCCGTGTGTTCCTTCAGGTACGAGCGGGTCGCGAGGGTGGCCCAATCACAGGCCTTGGCCACATCGAAGACGTGGTCGAAGCCTATCTGCAGGAGCCCGCGGAGAATCCGCCTCGGGCTGACCTCCGAGGGAAACTGGGAGTAGAGCACCGGCGAGGGAATCGCCACGCGGAGCTTGCCCTTCCTCGGTGTGCCCTCGAGCGTGTCGGCAAGAGGGACGAAGGCCCCGTGAGGACACGCCGTAATGCACTCGCCACAATCGACACAGAGCTCGCTGATGAAGTGTGCCTTGCCGTCCTTGACCCGTATGGCGTCAGTAGGACAGGCGCGGAGACACTTCATCCGGCCGTGGCACGCCTCCTGATTCACTTCGTGCGCGTGGTAGTACTTGTAGGTTGCCATCGCAGAACCTCACTGAGGGGCCAGCACCTTGATCCTCACAATCGTCCCCACACCGACCTCCGATGTCACTTCGAGGTCGTCTGAGTTCTTCTTGATGTTCGGGAGACCCATGCCCGCTCCGAAACCCATCTCCCTGATCTCATCGGTGGCGGTGGAGTAGCCCTCCCGCATCGCCTGCTCGATGTCGGCGATGCCCCTCCCCTGATCCTCGAGAGTCACGGTTATCGCCGCGGGTGTCACCTCGAACGTCACCGTCGCACGGTCGGCATAGACCACGACGTTCATCTCGGCTTCGTAGGTGGCTATCGCGACGCGACGAACGACGTCGGGCGGAAAACCGATCTGCTTGAGCATCGACTTGATGGTGGTGGACACACTGCCCGCGCGCCCGAAGTCGCGGCCGGTGACGCTGAACTGCTCCTTCAGCACGATATCGCGTTCGCCGGTCATTGCGACTCCTCGACGCTGCTTCCGGGAAGGAGTCCCTTCTCGAATATCCGGCCGCAGGCCTCGAACATGGCGAGGTCACACGCGAGAACCGGAATGCCCTTCTGCTTCGCCAGCTCCACCGTACCGTTCTCGGGCCGCTTACCGCGCACGTATGCGACGGCCGCGACGTCGGCGACGTCGGCGGTCATGATGGACTGTGCGTTCGTAAGCCCTGTGAGAAGAAGGACCCTGGGCGAACCGAACGCGAGCACGTCACTCATGAGATCGGATGCGCATACGCCGGCTATCTCCATGTCGGCCTGCTCTTCACCGCTGATGAACGTGGCTCCGAGAACCGTGGCTGCTTCCCTAAGCTTCATCGTACCCCCTCTTCAAGAACAGACATGCCTTTCCCGCGGCGGCCTGGGCCTGCAGGACACGCTCATGCACGGCGGCCGGACCGCAGGCTCGGCCGCACGCGTAGATGTGAAGGTCTCCCGAATCGCCGGCGACAGCGCCCGCGCACGTGAAGAAGCCGTCGGGGGCCAGCTCCACTCCGGCGACTCCGGCCAGCTGGGCCGTCGCCGCGGACGGCTCGACTCCCGTCGAGAGAACAACGAGGTCGGGCTCGAGAGCGACCGCGTTGCCACCGGTGTCGGTGGCGCTCACGGCGGGCTTCCCGTCCTCTGTGACCTCGACGCTGGCCGTGACCTCGACGAAGCCGACCCCCTGGTCGATGGCCTCCGAGAGGAGTTCCTCGTCGAATCCCCACACCCGAATGCCCCTGTGCAGAATGGTCACCTCGCAGTCGTTATCCTCACTCTTCAGTCGCAGGGCGTTTCGAAGAGCGTCCGAGCAGCACGTTCTGCTGCAGTACGGATGCTCGTCGTTTCTTGACCCGACGCACTGGACCATGACGACCTTCCCCCAGCCGGTGCGCCCTGCGCCGAGTGAGGCTGCCAGCTCTGCCTGCGTCAGGACGGGACCGCTTCCCGCACCGGCTCGACCGGGCGGTGCGTGGTCGGTCGCCCCGGTGGAGGCGATCAGCGCGCCGTGTGCGACCTTCGGACCGGAGCCGGGACCGTCGATCGTCGGGAGGAAGCCTCCTTCGGCCGGCTCGATCGCGGAGACCGTCGATTTCAGCCGCACGTCAACAAGCGGATCGGAGGACACGCTCTCCGCAAGGGCGCTCCACTGTGCGAGGAGATCGGAGTCGGACGCGATCCGGGGCGTCGCAGTTCCTCCCAGCGAGTCCGCAGGTTCGACGAGTGTGACGGGAATGCCGTGCGCGGCCACCTCCCCCGCAGCGGTCAGGCCGGCCAGTCCGCCTCCTGCAACGAGCACTCGCTGCTCCGGTCGCGCCGTAGCGCGGGGCCGGGCCTCCTCCCGGCCGGCGAGCCGCTCGCCGACTCGTGACGCGACCTCGGAGGCAGTGTGCCCGGGGTCGACGCCGACCACACCGACCTCGCCCGCCGAGGGAAATCCCGCGGCGAACCGCTCATTCAGGAGCGCGCCGTGCGTGCGTGGGTAGCATCCGACAACAAGAACGCGGGCGTTGCTCAGACCTCCGGCAAGATCACGGAGACGGCGTAGTGAATCGCGGCCGCAGGCCAATGTCAGACTGACCGCCAGCGTGACGCCGTCAAGCCTGCCGACCTCGCGAACGAGCTCTCCCGGAGCGAGAGCAGAGACGCTCAACCCCTGCTCGCAGACACAGACGAGCGCGGGAGTGCCGGCCGGTATTCCGCTGACCTCGTCCGGGACAGAGCCCGCAGCCTTCTCCTCTATCGCCTCGCCCGACTTCACGTAGTCGTCACTCCTGGATGCCGCGGCCGCTGCGGCCGCCCCCGCGCTCGCGGCGCCCAGGTGATCGACGGGACGGACGCACGAGCCCGCGGCGAGCACGCCCTCAGCGCTCGTGGCGACGGGCACGAGCGTGTCGGTGGACACAAACCCGAACTTGTTCGCGTCGGCACGGAACCGCCGGGTCAAGCCACGAGTGGCGTCAGACGCGGTGCGCCCGACCGACAGAACGACGAGATCGAATTCCTCCTCGGTGTCGCCCGCGCCGGTATCGTAGGTCACTGTCACGGGACCTTCGCAATCGCTTCCCGCGACTCCCGTGACCATCGCCATGACGAGCGCGGGACCCTCACCCCTCTCGGCCGCGCGGTAGAGCTCCTCCCCGCGGCGTCCGACCGGTCGCATCCCCCTGTGGTAGATGGTGACGGCGACGTCGTCCAGCTTCTCACGGAATCTGGAAGCCAGCTCCAGCGCGTCAGTGCAGCAGACAGACGAGCAGTAGTCCGCGCCTATCCCCTCTTCGCGGGAGCCTACGCACTGGATGAAGGCGACCCGCCTGGGGAACATCCCGTCGCCGGGCCGAAGCGGCAGTCCGGCGTACGGCCCGGTCGGGCTGAGCATCCGCTCGAGCTCAGCCGTCGTGACAACATTCATGCTGGACTCGTAGCCCAGCTCGGGCTTTCTCGACGCGTCGAAGGAGGAAGAGCCCGTTGCGATAACGACCTCGTCGAACGTGATCCTCGCGACCTCGGGCTCCTGATCGTAGACGATGGCGTCGCGGTCACACTCCGCCAGACACAGACCACACCCGATGCAGCGCCTGCAGCTCAGGCACCTGGCAGCTTCGGCGAGAGCCAGTTCCTCGTCGAAACCAAGATCGACCTCCGCGAAGCTCAGATGGCGCTCTTCGAGCGCGAGCTCCGGCATCCTCGTGCGGGGCGTCGGTATATCGTCGAACTCGGGTATGAACTTCGGCTTCTTCATGTCACTCCGCGAGGTAGTCGATGATGCCTCTGGCCGCTCGGTGGCCGGCCTCGATGGCCCATATCACGGTCGAGGGCCCGGTGACGGCGTCGCCACCCGAGAAGATCCCCGGGACGTTGGTCGCACCGTTCGACTCATCGATGACGAACGAGTCCCATCTGGAGATCTCAAGCTCGGTGTCGTCGGGCAGGAAGGAGATGTCGGGACGCTGGCTGATGGCGGGGACGATGACGTCGGCGTCGATGACGAACTCCGAGCCCTCGATCGGCACGGGCCTGCGTCTCCCGCTCGCGTCCAGCTTGCCCAACTGCATCCTCACGCACTCCATCCCGACGACCTTCCCGCTCTCCCCGAGTATGCGGGCGGGGGCAGCGAGGTAGCTGATCTTGACGCCCTCTTCCTGAGCCGCCTCGATCTCCCACGGGTTCGCGGGCATCTCCTTGATGGAGCGCCGGTAGACGATGTGAACCTCCTCGCACCCGACACGGAGCGCCGTGCGCGCCGCGTCGATGGCGGAGTTGCCGCCGCCTATGACAATGACCTTGTCGCCCGGCTTCTCGTGGTTGCCCAGATTGACCTGTCGGAGAAAGATGATGCAGTCCATGAACCCCTCGAACTCGTCCTCGCCGGGCACCTTGAGCTTGAGGCCCTTGTGGGCGCCGATGCCGAGGAAGATGGCCTTGTACCCCTTCTTCTTGAGGTCCTCCAGCGTCAGGTCGGGGCCAACGCGCGTGTCGTAAAGGATCTCCACTCCCAGATTCTTGATGTAGTCCACCTCGAGTTCTATGACGTCACGCGGGAGCCTGTACTCGGGGATACCGAGATGGAGCATCCCGCCGGGCACGGGCGATGCCTCGAAGACCGTGGGCGTGAAGCCCGCCAGGGCAAGGTCGTGCGCTACCGTGAGCCCGGCGGGGCCGGCCCCGACGACGGCCACCTTCTCCTTCCGCGTCTTCCTGGGAGGCGTGGGCCAGGTGAGCTTGCCCTCACTGCGCAACGTAACCTCGTGATCGGTGACGAACCGCTTGAGCGCGTCGATCGAGAGCGGCTGGTCCTGCCGCCCCCTGTTGCACGCGTCCTCGCAGGGGTGGTTGCACACTCTTCCGCAGATCGCCGGGAGCGGGTTGCGCTCGCGGACGACGGCGAGCGCCTCCTGGTAGCTCCCCTCCGCGATGAGCCCGACGTAGCGCCTGATGTCTATGTGGACCGGGCATGCCTCCTGACACGCGGGCGTCTCGAGCTCGATGTTGGGCCTGGCCTCATGGAACGGCGAACTCGGCCAGTCGATGGCGGTCCGGAGCGTCAGCCCCTCATTGAAGCGGTCGTAGGGCTTGATGGGACATACGAGGACACACGCCCCGCAGTCATCGCAGTCCTCGGTGACGCGCGTCGGGCCCGTCCTGAGTGTCGCCTCGAACCCCTCCTCGAGACTGGAGACACCAGATACGCCGGTCGAGGTCATCACGTGGATCCGCGGG
>DAOWER010000284.1 GCA_030638405.1 Candidatus Eiseniibacteriota bacterium
AAGCCGGACGCGCTTGCGCCCATCGGTCTGGGCGGACTCCGGTCCGCGGCCGAGCGCGTTCCCGAATTGACCAGGGTGGCCATAGGGGGCATAACCAGTTCCGCGGCGGGAGCCGTCCGTGCGGCGGGCGCTCACTACGTTGCCGTGATATCGGCCGTGTGTCATGCGGACGATCCCCTCGCCGCCATCGATGACTTCCAGACGCGCATCGGAGGGCGCCCCAGCTGATAGCGCGGGACACCGGGAGAGAAATGGACGACACCTACGACATGGACGCGCAGGCCAACCACGAGGGGCTGAAGTTCTGCCCGAGGTGCGCGGCCCACCTAGAGGACCGAGAGAGCCGCGGTCACCGGCGCCTGGTCTGCCCGAACTGCTCCTACATCTTCTATCTGACGCCGGCGGCGGTGGCGTGCGTCCTGGCGGAGCAGGACGGGAAGCTCCTGTTCGTGCTGCGCAGGTACGAGCCCGGCAAGGGACAGTGGTGTCTTCCGGCGGGCTTCATTGAGGTCGGCGAGCAGCCGGAGCTGAGCGCGGTGCGGGAGGTCAAGGAGGAGACGGGGCTCGACGTCAAGATCACAGGCATCTACGACACGTGGGCGACGAACGAGGACCCCAGGACACCCGTCATCAGCATCGCGTTCACTGCCAGAGTAGTCGGTGGGGAACTCGCCGCCGGTGACGATGCGACCCGGGCGGTCTTCTTCGACATGAGCGACCTGCCGGAGCCGATAGCGTTCGCGGACCACACGAGGATCGTCCGTACCTACATAGAGGAGAACAGGCGCGGCTGAGAGCAGGGCGAGGTCTCGCGGGGACACCGGCCGCGTGCGCCGAGAGTGACGACAGGGAAAGAGGGCAACACGGCTGCAGGGAGGGCACATGCCACAGGAGAGACTTCCCAAGCTTGGCAAGGCAACACCGCAGTTCTTCGACGACGTGATATTCCCGCGTCTCGGGGCGCGCGACGACTCGGTGATAGTGGGGCCCACCCACGGCGTCGACTTCGGCGCGATCGCCATCGGCGACAGGACCGTGGTCCTGTCGACCGACCCGTTCTTCATCGCGCCCTCGCTCGGCTGGGAGCGTGCGGCATGGTTCGCGCTGCACATCATCGCCAGCGACGTCGCGGTCAGCGGGATCCCGCCGCGGTTCCTCGCGGTCGACCTGAACCTCCCGCCGGAGATGGAGGAGCAGACGCTCGTGACCATCTGGGAAACGGTTCACGCCGAGGCGGAGCGCCTGGGCATCGCTGTCGTCACCGGGCACACGGCCAGATACGCCGGGTGCAACTTCCCGATGGTCGGCGGGGCGACGGTCTTCGGGGTCGGCGCGAGCGACGACCTGATCGACCCTCGCAAGGCCGACGTGGGCGACAGGATCATCATTACCAAGGGGCCGGCGGTCGAGACGACCGGACTGATGTCGGTCCAGTTCCCCGAATTCATCACCGAGCGCTTCGACGAGGCCACGACCGAACAGGCACAGAGCATCTTCTACCAGATGTCCGTCGTCGAGGACGCCGCCATCTGCGCGGGCGTCGGCGGCGTGACAGCCATGCACGACGCCACAGAGTGCGGGATCTGGGGTGCGCTGTTCGAGATAGCGCGCGCGTCCGGGAAGGGGCTCGTGGTCGAGAAGTGCAGCATCGTAACGCAGGACGCCGTCATGAAGACCTGCGAGGTCTTCGACATCGATCCCTACGAAGCCATCAGTGAGGGGACTCTCGTGGCCGCTGTCAAGCCCGACCGGGCCGAGGACATACTGGCGGCCCTTGACGAGAGAGACATACCGGCGTCCGTCGTGGGCGAGCTCACCGAACCCGACACGGGTGTCGTCGTCATCGACGAGCACGGACGGCATGCTCTCGCGCATCCGGAGATCGACCCGTTCTGGGGCAAGTTCGAAGAGTATCTCGAGAAGCAGGCCGGGCGGTAGCTGCCGGCCGCGTGGAACAAGGACCTCGACTCACGCGCGAACGAACGGAGTGTAGTGAGACATGTCACCGGAAGCGCAACAGGCCGTCGCCGAGAGCTTCCTTCTTCTGGCGGCGCTGCACCACCTCGCCGTCGCCGTCATCGCGGTTCTGTTCTGGATCAGACGCGGGTCGATGGAGAGGTCGGTCGGCGTCTACTTCGCACTCGCCTTCGCTACCTCGACGATAGCGCTGGCCAGCTATGCGCCGGCGCGGGCCATGGCGGCGCTCCCCGCGGGGCTCGCGGCGCTCTGGTGCCTGGAGGTTGCCCGCCCGAGGAACGTGCTCTCGTTCCGGCGCACGCCAAAGGCGCGCCTCGTCGTCGCGGGCGCGATGGCTCTGTTCGCGCTGCTATACCCTGGATACTCCGGTGAGCTCCCGAGCTTCGTGTTCTCCCCGCTCGGCGTGACGCTGCCTCCCACGCTTCTTCTCGCCCTCGCCGTGATGAACTCCGCCGCGCCCACGACGAGCCGCCCGCTCCACTGGTCGCTCGCCGCCGTCGGACTCGTAATCGGTGTGAGCGGTCTTTTCACCGAGGGGTGGATACACGTGCCGCTCGTCGCGGCGTCCCTCTACGCGGCTCCGCTACTGCTCGGAAGAGCCGTAGTGAGAGAAGACGAGGGTGAGGCCGACGCGACCAGTGTTCACGCCGTGCACGACAGAATGCACAAACGGCGAGTCCTCCTGTCGAGGCCTCGCCGCTCGTCCGTCCGGAAGCTCGATGTCCGCAGGCGCAGGAAGTAGACTGACATCAGCGCCCATCCAGGCCGCCGTCGCGCTAGCCCTCCCCGCGGATCAGACACTCATCGAACATCGGCTTCATCATCTTCTTGAATTCCTCAAGGCGCTCCGCGTTGTACGGAGTCTCGTTGAGGAAGGCAGGGTCGAGTGTGTCCCGCGGCACGTAGTTCTGAATAACGAAGCGCCTCGCGCCCTTGATCTGCTCCGCGACCCGCTGAAGATCGCTCGCGCGATGCAGCGCGGGCACGACGGTCATTCGGAACTCGTAGTCGACTCTCCCCTCCATCAGGAGATCGATGCTGTCGCGCACCTTCTCGAACGTGCGACGGTCGGTGATGCCGGCGCTCTTCGAGTACGAATCAAAATCGAGCGGTGCCTTGACGTCCATTGCCACGTAGTCGAGCAGTTCCTTCTCTATCAGCGACTCGAGCAGCTCCGGGAAGGAACCGTTCGTGTCGAGCTTCACCCCCACTCCCACGTCTCGCAGCTGCTTGATGAAGCCCCCGATGTTGCTGTGGATGCAGGGCTCGCCGCCGGTGATGACGACGCCGTCGATGAAATCGTTGTGCTCCCTCACATAGTCAAGAATCTCATCGACGGGTATCGACTCGTACTGATCCGGGAACAGAACCAAACCGGAGTTGTGACAGTACGGACAACGGAAGTTGCAGCCAGAGGTGTAGAGTGT
>DAOWER010000079.1 GCA_030638405.1 Candidatus Eiseniibacteriota bacterium
AACAGGGTCCTCATTCCGCCCTCCTCTCGTCACAGCTCCCGGGCTCCGGTCCCCTGCTGCGTTCGTTGCGCCGGCCCGCGCGCGGAGCCAGACCCAGCACCACTTCTGCTACCACATCTGAACGTCCGTCTCAAGGCGGGAGCGCACGTCCCTACACCGGCGCCGAGTCTGCGCCGGTCTGTTCGGGAACAGCCGAATCGTCTGGGAGTTGGTGTTGGTCGGTCGAGGTCGCCTACGCGTCCAGAACCTGCCGGATCTTTCCGGCGAGCCCGTCGACCGTGAACGGCTTGGGGATGAAGTCGGGCCCGCCCTCGTAGACGTCGTGCCGACTCAGGATCTCGTCGTCGTAGCCGGACATGAACAGGACGCGCATCTCCGGACGCTCTTCGCGCAGCGTGTCGGAGAGCTGCTTGCCGTCCGGCCCCGGCATGATGACGTCGGTGACGAGCAGATCAACATCGGCCTTGCGCTCGGTCCAGATTCTCTCTGCAGCGTCGGCGTGTTCGGCCTCGAGTACCTCGTAGCCGCGGTCCCTCAGTGCCTTCGAAGCAAGAGAGCGCACGACCGTCTCGTCTTCTACCAGCAGGATGCACTCCCTGCCGCCCTCCGCGGCGCACGGAGTCTCGGGGTCCGCTTTCTGCGCGGCGGCGTTCTGGAGCGGAAGGTAGATGCGGAACGCGGCGCCGTCCCCGAGATGTGACAGGACGTCGATGAAGCCGTCGTTCTGTTTGACTATCCCGTAGGTCGTCGCGAGCCCGAGCCCGGTGCCCTTGGATTTGTCCTTGGTCGTGAAGAACGGCTCGAAGATCTTCTCCTTCGTGGGCTCGTCCATCCCGAGGCCGGTATCGCTGACCTCGAGCATGCAGTAGTCGCCGGGTCTCGCTTCCGGATGGAAGTCACAGTCCGCCGGTGCGAGAGAGACCCGCTCCGTTCTCAACGTGACGGTGCCTCCGTCCGGCATGGCGTCCCGCGCGTTGACGACCAGATTGACGAGCACCTGGTCGACCTGCACGGGATCGATGAGAGCGTACACGGCGCAGTCCGACTCGATGACGTCCACCCGGATGTCCTCGCTTATGACACGCTCGAGCAGTCGGCGCGAGTCCGCCAGGACGGAGTTCAGGTCGACTATCCTCGGAGCGATCATCTGCTTCCTGCTGAATCCCAGGAGCTGCTGGACCAGCGATGCCGCGCGGTCGCCCGCCCTGCGGATCTCGTCGGCATACTCTCTCCTCGGGTCCCTCTGTTTGAGCTCGTCGAGGAGCAGGTCGGCGTATCCGATGATAGCAGTCAGGAGGTTGTTGAAGTCGTGCGCGACGCCTCCAGCGAGTCGCCCGACCGCCTCCAGTTTCTGCGAGTGCCGGAGCTGCTCTTCGAGCTCCGCCCGCTCCGCCATCTCGGACGCGAGGGCGCTGTTGGCCTCGGAGACCTGCGTGACCCTCTTCTCGAGTTCGTAGTTGAGGAACGCCGCTTCGGCCTGCTGGCGTCCGACTGCGTGCCCCAGAACACCGAGCAGGACCGGCAGGAAGTCCATGAACCAGAGCATGGACGGGTGCGACTGGGCCCAGATGATGTTTCCAATGCTGACGTAGCGCTGCACCAGCGCGAGTTCGAGCAGAGTTGCCACCAAGGGCAGAAGTAGCCCCAGGATGATTCCCAGAACCGTGTAGCGCCAGGTCCCTGTTCTCCTGCAGTCCGCGTGCGCCACCGGCACTCCTCCCGCCCCGGCGCAGCACGGCGCAGCTCGACGTCATGTCGCGCCGCGGACTCCGTCCGGGAACGTTGCCATTCCACCGTATATGCAAGGGCGATGCCAGAAGCGGGCGAATCCGCAGGCTGGGTAATGGATGCTGTTCTGGGGCTCCTAGGGCCTGTCTGCCGGGCGCCCGAGCGCCCCCAGCATGGATCCCGCGACGACCAGTCCGGCCCCGAGCAGACTGATGACGCTCAGGTGCTCCTTCGTGATGAGCGATGGCAGGACGCGCGAGCCGAGGGTCACGGCGGCTATGGTCACGACCGGCGTCAGGGCCAGCACCACGCTGACGCGCGAGGCCTCGAGGTGCTGGAGGGCCTCCGAGAAGCACCCGTAGGCTGCGAGCGTGTTGAGTGCGAGGAAGGCGAGGAGGACGAGTCCGGTCGCGTCGAGAGAAGCGGCCTGAGCGGGCCGCGCGAACGGCAGCAGGGCGACCGCGCTTACGAGGTAGATCACCATCATGATGCTCGACGAGGACAGCGTCCGCAGGAGCTGCTTCTGCGCCAGTGCGTAGCAGGCCCACGTGACGGCCGCGCCGAGGAGCAGCGCCAGTCCGGCCAGGAGCGGACTCCTGCCCGACCCGAGAGCAGGCAGATCTTCGTTGAAGAAGAGAAGGAGCCCGACGAAGAGAAGGCCAAGCCCCACCCGTTGAATGGCGACCAGGCGCTCCCGGAACACAAGCAGGCTGCCCAGGAGCAGGCACATGGGAGCCAGCTGAATGATGATCTGGGCCGCGCTGGGAGACACGAAGTTGAGGCTGAGCACGTAGAGCACGTAGTTGGCGACAAGGCCGGCGGCGGCGATCGCGAGAAGCCCGATGACGTGTCGCCCGCCGCCCAACACGGGGGCGAGTCCTCTCGAGCGCAGCACGGGGATTGCGAGCACAACGCCCGCGACCACGAAGCGGTACCACGTGATCGTCAGCGCGCCCATCTGATCCAGGAGGCCGCTCAGAGCGATGGGCAGGAGGCCCCACATGAACACCGCACCTAGGGACAGCGCAAGTCCCAGCCGCCACCGGCCGGTCGTCACATGGAGTTCTCGAGCTCCGTCGGTCATTGTCTGCTCGCGCCTCTCGTCAGCGCGGCCGCTCCCATCGTCAGGGAACGGCCGCGTCTGTCACACAGATCTCTGTCTGGTCCGGAGGGCTCCCGAGCCAGTTTGCCGGACCGCTACTTCAGGAGCGTCATCTTCTTGAACAAGCTCTCCCCGCCCGCCGCCAGCCGCGCGAAGTAGACGCCCGATGCCAGGTTCTTGCCGAGGTCGTCTCTGCCGTTCCATACGACCGAGTGCGGCCCCGCGCTCAGAGGTTCGTCTACCAGCCGCCGGACGACGCGCCCGTTCACGTTGTAGACCGTGAGGGTCACGCGGCTCGCGTCTTCCGGAACGGTGAAGGCGACCTTCGTGATCGGATTGAACGGATTGGGCGCGTTCTGACGCATTGCAAGGCGATCGATGTCGCCCGTCTCGATGCCCGTCTCCGACCCGAACCATCCGAGGATCCTGGCGACGAGCGTCTTCTGATTGTTCGGATGGGGATCGTCGGTGTGGACATTCTCGAACGGGAACGAGAGGAACACGAGCTTGTGGCCGCTCCCGTTCACCTTGATGCCTTTGATCCCCACCGGGGTCGAGAAGATGGAGTCGGTCGGCACGGCAGGAACGATCGCATCACTGCTTCCCGGCAGGATCGGACCCCCAAGGACCAGGAGCGCCATCCCGTCCGACACGGGGTCGGCCGCGACACCGGTCATCAGGAACCCGCCGTTGTCGGAGATCCACGAGTCGACGTGGAGGTAGTCCGTGATGAACGTGTTCGGGAGCGACCGGCTCGACAGATACTCGGTGCTCGTCAGGAAGAGGTTCCCGCCCGCATCGAGGTAGTCCATCATGTTCTGTTCGTCATCCGCCATCAGATAGAGAGCGTTCCCCGCGCCCGTCGTCCAGAGCACGGCCCAGTAGGACGACATCTGCGCGAGAGAGGGGCGTCCTCTGCCTGCCGCGTCCCACGTCATGGCTCCATACCCGGTGTCCGCCAGTGCGGTCTGGAGGTAGGTCTCGTAGTCCTCCCCGTTGTCGTCGTCGACGATGAGGAGCGAGGGCGCCTCGACAAAGGTGCCGAACGAGATGCCCGCGCTGCTCTGCGGGTCGACAGCACTCTGGGCCGACAGCGTCGTGACGGCCATGCCTGCAACCGTTCCGATTCCGTCGACGCCCCGCACCTCTAGAGCCCTCTCCTCACCCGGTCCGAGAACGAAATCCACCGGGCCCGTCTGCCACGCACCCTCGGCCTCCCGGAACTCGGCCGTCCAGTCGGACGGCCCGACGCCGTCGGGCAGCACGTCGTGTCCCACCTCCACGGTCGCCGTGTCGTCCACAGGCGCCCAGTTCTTGAGCGTGGCCGTGTAGAGGGCCGTCCCGTAGTAATCGATCTCGGCGGCG
>DAOWER010000171.1 GCA_030638405.1 Candidatus Eiseniibacteriota bacterium
ACAGCGGACAGATCCACATCGTCGGGAACAAGAGGACCAAGGAAAGGGTCATACGCCGCGAGCTCGTCGTGAGTCCGGGCGACCTGTATCAGACGTCCGAGATTATCGCGAGCCAGAGGAAGATAGCCAACCTGGGCTTCTTCGACGGCCCGATGGTCGAGTTCACCGACAGCTCTGACCCCAACGACATCGACCTCGTCTTCACGGTCGAGGAGCGCCAGACCGGTCGCGCAGGAGTTGGCGTATCGCACACCAGCGAGAGGGGCATAACGGGTTTCATCGAGCTGACCGAGGGCAACCTCTTCGGCAACGGGCAGTACCTGGACCTCAAGTGGGAGTTCGGAAAGAAGAGCAGCGAGGTCGTGCTGGGATTCACCGAGCCGTGGTTCATGAACCGCAGGCTTTCCGTCGGCTTCGACGTGTACGACACGAACGACAAACGGATCTACTCGGCCCTGCCGGACGATTTCTACAGGGAGACGTTCCCGGACGACCATGAGGACATCATCGGTGACACTACGTCGGTCGCTCGCCAGTACGTCGTCGAGCGCGAGAGACGCGGCGGAGACCTCCGGGTCGGAATGCCCTTCATGGGTTCCAGATACACGATGATTTACACGAAGTACACGCTAGAGCAGTTCATGCAGACCGAGTACACCAACGTAGGACGCGACACCAATGCCGACGGGTCCGCGGACACCACGGTGACCTACTACCGGCAGGACCCCGGCTGGGAGTGGAGAAGCGGGCTGACGGCCACGCTGGTGAGGCGGACGACCGACAGGCGGTTCCACCCGCGGATGGGCAGCTACACGCGCTTCTCCGCGGACCTCTTCGGTTGGGCCCTGGGCGGTGACGTTGAATACCAGCGCTACATCCTGGACGTCAGGAAGTACGTGCCGGCGCTCTGGAGGGCGACGCTCATGCTTCGCGGACGGGGAGGTCTTGTCACGGGATACGGAGACTCGCGAACCGTGCCGGATGACACGCGGTTCGAGCTCGGAGGCGTCGGCCTGAACGGCGTCCGAGGCTACGACAACAGGTCGATCCTTCCGGCGGGAAGAGAGCTCTACGGCGGGCGCACGATGCTCCTCGGTACGGCGGAGCTCAAGTTCCCGATAACCGGCGAGCGGAGCCAGCTGCCGCTGCACGGTCTCTTCTTCGTCGACGCTGGCAACACGTGGGAGTCGGGCGAGGACACGCACCCGACGGATCTGTACTGGGGAGCCGGCGCGGGGATCCGTGTCGAGGTCCCGGTGCTCGGCAACCTGGGAGTGGATTTCGGCTACGGGTTCGACGAGGTGAGAGGGAAGGACTGGATAGTCCACTACCAGTTCGGCCTCGACTTCTAGCGCCCGTCCTGAACACGTCCCCAATGTCGTGGGGCTCATCTTGGAGGTCGTCTTGAGACGCTATCTGCTTACACTTGCTGTTACCGCGGCGCTGGTCGTGTTCGCCTCTGTGGACGCGTGGTGCGCGGACGCCGTGGGGTACATCAACTCCGATCAGCTGAGGCGCGAGTACGCCGGCGCCAGAGACCTGGACGCGCAGCTCGAGGCCAGCGTCGCCGACTGGAGGACCCAGGCCCGCGAGAAGGAACAGGAGATAGAGGGGCTCATCACCGAGCTTCAGAACCAGCGGCTTCTGCTCTCTGAAGAGGCGGCCGGTGAGAAAGAGACGGTCATCCAGCAGAAGCAGCTCGCGTTCGAGGAGTTCCTGAACAGCGTGTGGGGCTCCAGCGGCCTCGCGGTGCAGCGGGAGGCCGAGCTCTGGCAGCCGATCTTCGACAGGATCAACGGGATACTCGAGGAGATAGGCGCCGAGGGCGAGTACACGATGATCTTCGACGCGGCCCGCATGGGCATCGTCTATGCCGCCCCGTCGACCGACGTCACTCAGCAGGTGCTCGACAGGCTCAACGGGACGGAGGAATAGCACGGTTTCCGGTGCTCTTCCGTCACTGCCCGGAGCGGGAATGGGCATAACCCTCGCAGATGTGGCGAAGTTCGTCGGCGGTGAGGTCGTCGGTGACGGCTCCACCGAACTGGCCGGCGTCGCCGGGATCAAGGAAGCGCGCGCAGGCGAGCTGACCTTCGTTTCCAATCCCAGGTACAAGAGGTGCGTGGCGGACACGTCCGCATCGGCGGTCGTGGTGTCCCGGAGCTACGCGACCGGGGCGCGTCCCGACGGCACCTCGCTCATCGTCGTGGACGACCCTTACGACGCCTTCGCGAGGGCCATGACGCTCTTCGCCCCGGAAGGTGACATCGTGAGGGAGGGCGTTCACCCCTCCGCGGTCGTCGCCGAGTCCGCGACACTGGGCGAGAGGGTCTCCATCGGCGCGAACGTCGCCGTGATGGACGACGCGGCGATCGGGAACGGGACCACGATCCACGCCGGGTCGTTCGTGGGCAGGTCGGTCACCCTGGGGAGCGACGCGACGATCTACCCGAACGTTACGATACGCCACGGGTGCGTCCTGGGGGAGCGCGTGATCGTCCACTCCGGGACCGTCATCGGCAGCGACGGCTTCGGGTTCGCCCTCTCTGGCCGTGCGCACACGAAGGTCCCTCAGATCGGGAACGTCGTCATCGAGGACGACGTTGAGATCGGGGCCAACGTCTGCATCGACAGGGCCACTCTCGGCTCGACGCGCGTCTCCCGCGGCAGCAAGATAGACAACCTGGTCCAGGTGGCGCACAACGTGGAGATCGGAGAGGGCTCGATAGTTGTTGCACAGGCCGGCATCTCCGGAAGCACCAGAGTCGGCAAGGGGGTCATCCTTGCCGGTCAGGCCGGGATCGTCGGGCACATAGAGATAGGGGACGGCGCGATGGTGGCCGCGCAGGCCGGCGTGACCAAGTCGGTTCCGGCGGGCGAGCGCGTGTCGGGGTATCCTGCCCGGAAGCACTCCGCTGCGAAACGGTTGTACGCCCTCATCGAGCATCTCCCCAGACTGGTCGGGAAGGTCAGGGGTCTGGAATCCCGCATCAGCAAGCTGGAGGACGCCATGGAGCGCGGAGGCGCGGCGGGGGCAGCGGGTGGCGGTCGGACCGGGGACGGGCGCGAGCGTCCGGACGAGGAGGTCTGATGCTCAGGACGCGGCAGAGAACACTTAAGACCGGCTGCTCGTACAAGGGTATTGGTATCCACACCGGTCAAGAGGTGACGGTTTCGTTCAAGCCGGCTCCTCCTGACCACGGCGTAGTGTTCGTCAGAGTTGACCTGCCGGGCGCCCCGGAGGTGCCGGCTTCGATCAAACATGTCGCTCTGAGCAACGACAACCCCCGGCGCACGACGCTCTCTCGCAACGGTGTGAAGATCCATACCGTTGAGCATGTGCTCGCCGCGCTCGCGGGTCTGGGCATCGACAACGCCGTCGTGGAATTGGACGCCGACGAGCCCGCGGAGCCAGCGGACGGCAGCTGCGAGTCGTTCGTCGATATCCTGACCGAGGCGGGGATCATTGAGCAGGACGCTTCTCTACAGCATCTGGAGATCGCCGAGCCCATTGCGTTCGATGACGGCGACGTTCACATCGCTGCCAGCCCTTACGACGGATTCAGGCTCTCGTTCACCATCGACTACGAGAACCCCACCATCGGCACGCAGTACGCCAGCTTCGAGATTACTGACAAGACGTTCCTCGAGGAGATCGCCTCGGCTAGGACGTTCGCGCTGCAGAGCGATGTCGAGGACCTTCAGAAGATGGGTCTCATCAAGGGCGGCAGCCTCGAGAACGCCATCGTCGTCGGCAAGGACGGCATCGTCAACCAGAGCGATCTCAGGTTCCCGGACGAGTTCGTCCGTCACAAGATCCTCGATCTCCTGGGCGATCTCGCGCTTCTGGGAATGCCCTTGCGCGGTCACGTGTACGCGTCGAAGTCGGGTCATTCCACGAACGTCAAATTCGTCGACCGCCTGCGAAACGCGATCCAGGAAGGCAAGGTCAAATACAGCGGTACGACCGGCTGGGACATAGGTGCCATCGAGAAGATCCTCCCGCACCGATATCCGTTCCTGCTTGTCGACAGGATACTCGAGCTCGACGACAGGCGCGTCGTCGGGGTGAAGAACTTCACCATGAACGAGTGGTTCTTCGCGGGGCATTTCCCCGGCCATCCGATCGTCCCCGCCGTGCTTCTGGTAGAGGCGATGGCGCAGGTCGGCGGCTTCCTGCTCTTGTCCAGGGTGGAGGAGCGCGAAAAGAAGCTGGTCTACTTCATGGGCATCGACAACGCGAGGTTCAGACGGCCGGTGCGCCCCGGCGATTCCGTGCGCTTCGAGCTCGAGCTCCTCAGGCTGCGCGGCGGAACGTGCAAGATGCATGCGTCCGCGTACGTGAGAGGCGAGCTCGTGGCCGAAGGCGACCTGTGGTCACAGGTCGTAGAAAGAGAGCCCTAGAACTTTATGGCTGCCGTGGACGAGAGAGCAGTAGTACACGAGCGCGCGCGGATAGCCGAGGGCGTGCGGATAGGCCCGTTCGCCATCGTCGGTCCCGATGTGGAGATAGGGCGCGGGACCGTCGTGGGTGGGATGGCGGTGGTGGAGAAGAACACGACCATCGGCGAGGACTGCGTACTGGGCCACTTGGCGGTCGTCGGTACCGACCCGCAGGACCTGAAGTACCACGGCGAGGTGACGCGCCTTGTCATAGGGGATCGCACGACGATTCGTGAGTTCGCGACGATCAATCGAGCAACGGCTGGGGAGGACGACGACGCGACCCGCGTTGGTAGCGACACGCTGATCATGGCGTACGCGCACGTTGCTCACAACTGCGTCATCGGGGACCACGTGGTCATCACCAACGCGGTCAATCTGGCCGGCCACGTTGTCGTCGAGGACTACGCGATCATCGGCGGGATGACGGCCGTGCAGCAGTTCGTTCAGATCGGCACTCACAGCTACGTCGGCGGAGCGTGCCGCGTGACCAAGGACGTGCCTCCCTATCTCAAGATCGGCGGTGTCCCGACTCGCCCGATCGAGATGAACACAGTCGGTCTTCTGCGGCGCGGCTACTCGGATGAGTCGCTCAACTACCTCCGCAAGGCGTACAGGTTCCTCTACCTGTCCGACCTGAACACGACGCAGGCGGTCGAGCGCATAAAGTCCGAGCTCCCCATGAACGATGAGATCTCGCGACTGGTCTCGTTCATCGAGTGCTCGACTCGAGGCATCATCAAGTAGCAGGCTCCGTAGGCTCGGTGCTCGGCAGCACGGGGCCGTCGGCTCAGGCGCCCGGGAGTTTCGGACGTGTGCCGGAACGGGGTGATGCCCGAGCGGCACGGCGCCCGAGGGGCGCAATCCCCGAGCGGCACGGCAAGAAAGAACGGCGCACCGCAAGCGGGGGGGACCCTGTTTTTTCGTAGGACAGCGCGGTGCCGGCTGACGCCCGGGCGGGGCGCACGCGCGGCGGCACTGGACGGGAGAGACAGATGCTCAGAGTGGGAGTAGTGGGGGTCGGACATCTCGGGCGGCTTCACGCCCGCGTCTATTCGGAGATGGACTCGTGCGAACTCGTCGGTGTATGCGACACTGACGGGAGCCGCGCCGCCGAGGTCGCCGGCGAGTTCGGGACCGAGGCCGTGGGCGATCTCGACGGTCTTCTCGACCGTGTCGACGCCGTCAGCCTGGCCACGCCAACCGTCTCGCACCACCGCGTCGCGCGCGAATGCCTCGAACGCGGCGTTCACGTGCTGGTCGAGAAGCCTATCGCCGGAACCGTGGACGAGGCCCGCGAGATGGTCGAGCTGGGGCGCGAGAAGGGGCTCGTCCTGCAGGTGGGGCACATAGAGCGCTTCAATCCCGCCGTCCGGGCCGCCCTGGGTGTGCTCGATGCGCCCAAGTTCATAGAGGTCCACCGGCTGGGCGTCTTCGTCCCGAGGGGAACGGACGTCGCGGTCATTCTCGATCTCATGATCCACGACATCGACCTGATACTGTCCACGGTCCACGCCGACGTCGAGACGATCGAGGCGGTGGGCATCCCTGTTCTGTCCCCGTCGATAGACATTGCCAACGCGAGGCTGTCCTTCAGCGACGGGTGCGTCGCCAACATCACGGCTAGCCGCGTGTCGAGGGAGAAGGTCCGCAAGATCCGTTTCTTCCAGCACAGCGCCTACGTCTCCGTTGACACGCTCGAGCCCAGAGCTCAGGTGTTCCGGCGGAAATCGGTTTCGGAGGACACGCTGCGACGCATCGCCAGCGGCGAGATCGAAGGCGGGCTCGAGTCGGTCGTCGACTACGAGGACCTTCCGCTCGACAGG
Organism: Candidatus Eiseniibacteriota bacterium; assembly: GCA_030638405.1. Taxonomy (GTDB): domain Bacteria; phylum Joyebacterota; class Joyebacteria; order Joyebacterales; family Joyebacteraceae; genus JALGZG01. The sequence goes on from DAOWER010000171.1 coordinate 6,270, forward strand.
TCTGAGCCGCTCAGGCTCGAGCTGGAGTCGTTCGTGACCGCGGTCACCGGGAAGAGCGAGCCCGTCGTTCGCGGTGAAGATGGTCTTCGGGCGCTCGAAGTCGCCATGGAGATCCTCCGGCAGATCGGCTAGCCGGGTCGGGCCTTCGCGGCGGCCGGCCTGGCGCTTCCACCGAGGGATTCCGACGTCTCCGGAGCAGAGAGGGTAGCGGAGGCTGCGATGACCAGAGGACGAAACGCGGTGCTCGTGGTCGCGGGTGAGGCCTCCGGCGACCTCCACGCGTCCAAGGTCGTCGCGCGGCTGCGCGAGCTCGATCCCGCGGTCGCCACCTTTGGTGTCGGTGGTGACCGGATGCGCGAGGCCGGCTGTGAGCTCGTCTACCACTGCGACGACTTCGCGGTTGTAGGTCTCGTGGAAGTGCTGCGTCACGTCCCTCGCCTGAGGAACGCCATGGACCGTCTGGTCGCTCTCGCGTCCGAGAGAGAGACGCGCCTGGCCGTTCTCGTCGACTATCCCGGCTTCAATCTGATGCTCGCAAGCCGACTCCGCCGGCTCGGAGTGCGCGTCCTCTACTACGTCAGCCCGCAGGTCTGGGCGTGGGGCGAGGGGAGGGTGAAGAAGATTGCGGCTCGCGTGGACCGAATGGCCGTCGTCTTCCCATTCGAGGTCGAGTTCTACCGGAAGCGGGGTGTCGACGTCGACTTCGTGGGACACCCGCTTCTCGAGGAGCCGGCCCTCGCCGACCCGCCTGCCGATCCGCGCGGCGCCGGTTCTCCGGACGAGGTGGTTCTCGGACTCCTTCCCGGCAGCCGCAAGCATGAGATAGAGCGGCTCCTGCCCCCGATGCTGGGTGCCGTCGAACTGCTGAGGAAGGAGATCGACGGTCTCACCGTTCGACTCGGACGCGCACACGGCGTCAGTGAGGAGTTCCTGGTCGAGAACGGCGACCCCGCACGTCTGGGCGTGGAGGTTCTGCCACCCGGCGCCGTGCACGAGGTCATGCGCGGATCGACCGCCCTCCTGATATCGTCCGGGACCGCGACGCTGGAGGCGGCGTGCTTGGGCACGCCCATGGTCATCGTCTACAGACTGGCGTGGCTGTCCTACGCGGTCGGCCGTGCGCTGGTCAGAATCCCGCACATAGGGCTCGTCAACGTCGTGGCGGGCAGGAAGATCGTGCCGGAACTGGTTCAGGGAGACGCGAACTCGGTTCGCATGGCGAGGGAAATCGCTCCGCTCCTGACCGACCCGGCCCTTCGTGAGAAGACGTCCCGCGACCTGCTCGATGTCAGGCGCAGGCTCGGTGATCCCGGGGCCAGCGACAGGGTGGCTCGAATGGTCCTCGACATGATCGGTGGTGTGGCATGAGCCCGGGGCGGCCAAGACTGTCTGTAGGGGACAGGATCCTCGTGGGATTCGCCGGGCGCATCGGGCCGGTTCTGCTGCGCCTGCTGGGCGCGAGCTGGCGCGCGACCGAGATCCACTTCGAGCGTGCGGACCGCGTCCACGAGTTGGGGCGGCCGGTGGTGTTCGCATTCTGGCACGGTGTGCTGCTCCCGTTGGAGTACATCTGCAGGGGCAGAAACATACAGGTGCTCTCGTCGTGGCACCGGGATGGAGAGATCAGCGCGCGGCTGATGACCGCGCTGGGCTACGGCGTCGTGCGCGGCTCCTCGACGAGAGGCTCCGCCAGGGGGCTTCTCCGAATGCTCGCGAGAGCGGTCGAGGGGTTCGACCTCGCGGTCACGCCCGACGGCCCCACAGGGCCCGCCGGAAGCGTCAAGCGCGGCGTGTTCTACCTGGCAGAGAAATCAGGCGGGGCGCTGGTTCCGGTCGGCGTGGGCGCGGCTCGCGCCAAGCGGCTGTCGAGCTGGGACGGCTTCATGGTCCCGCTGCCCTTCTCCCGCGTCGCCGTCGTCTATGGTGAACCGCTCGAGTGGGACGAGTCGCTTCCGTTCGAGGAGAAGGCGACTCTGCTCGAGGCGGCGCTCGGCCGCCTGAACAGAGAGGCGGCGGAGGCCGTCGCGCGATAGGGCGCGGGCCGGGATTCACGATCCCGGGGAACGTACCGGAGAAAGTGGCATTGTCGTACGCTTCCTACAGGATAGTGACACGTATACTCTGGCCCGTCGCCGTTTCGGTGGCGGCTCTGAGGGGCGTTACCGGGGACCGCGGGTGGGGCGAGCGGGTCGGCCGGTCCCCCCGCATGGCCGCGGGGTCGGTGTGGCTGCACGCGGCCTCCGTCGGAGAGGTGGCGGCCGTGACACCACTCGCGCGTGCGCTCTCTGCTCAGGGCTCCGGTGTCTTCCTCACAGTCGTTACGCCCACGGGGCGGGTGGCGGCCGCCCGCTCCCTCGAGGACGTTACCGTCTCCTTCGCGCCGCTCGACTTCGTCACCGCGGTGCGGCGCACGCTGCGTCGCGCCGCCCCGCGCGCTCTTCTTCTCACCGAGACCGAACTCTGGCCGAACACCGTCTACGAGAGCGCCGCGGCAGGCGTGCCCGTTGGCATGGTCAACGGGCGGCTGTCCGAGAGGAGCTTCAAGCGATACACGATGGTCGGGTCTCCGCTCAGGGGCGTCGTGCCTCGACTCTCCTTCGCCGCATGCCGGTCTGAAACGGACGCCTCACGCTTCCGCGAACTGGGACTCGCCGAATCGCGTGTGACGGTGGTCGGCGACATGAAGTTCGACAAACTCGCGGCTCCGCTGGACCACGGCGAGAGGGCCGAACTCCGGTCGTCCCTCGGCGTTGCGGGCGACGCGCCCGTTGTCGTGTTCGGCAGCGTGAGGCCTAAGGAAGAGGGCGCGGTGGCCGCGGCGGCCGCGGCCGTGGCGGACGCATTCCCCGGTTCGCACGTGATCGTCGCGCCACGCCACCTCGAGCGTGTCGAGCACGTCGTCAGAGGGCTCGCCTCTCGAGGTATAGCGTCGACCCTGCGGTCGGCGCACGACGGCGGCCCGTCCGGTCAGGCGACCGTCGTCGACACGACCGGCGAGCTGGCCCGCCTCTACGCAGCGGGTTCGGTGGCCTTCGTGGGCGGCACGCTCGCACCCTACGGTGGTCATGATCCGCTGGAGCCGGCCGCGCAGGGGGTGCCCGTGGTCGTGGGCAGGCATACCGAGACTTGCCGCGACTCGGCGCGCCGCCTCCTGTCTGCGGGAGCGGCGGTCGAGGTCGCCGAGGCCGGCGAGCTTGCGGGCGCGCTCATCCGCCTCCTTTCGGACGCGACCGCGCGTAGCGAGGCGGGGGCGAAAGCGCTTGAGGCCGTCGCCGCGGGGCGGGGCGCGACCGCGCGCACGGTACGATTCCTGGAATCGATCGGGGTGCTTGATGGCGCGTCGGGATGATGCCAGCCGGAAGGTAAGCGAGGAGCCCGCGGCCCTGACGGGGCTCGCGAGGTTCGTTGACTGGTGGCGCGGACTCGCGATGGGTCGGGAGGAGCCCGAGGGGCTGAACGCGGCCGTCGCCGGCGCGCTCGTTCTGTTGTCGGTGCTGTACGGGATCGGCTCCGCCTTGTCGCTGTGGTTCAGGGCGCTCAGACCCGCCCGGTTCGACGTTCCCATCGTTTCCGTGGGAAACATCGTGGCGGGCGGTGCGGGGAAGACGCCCCTGACCATCTATCTCGCGAGGTTCCTGGTGGGGGAAGGCCGGAAGGTCGCCGTGGTGAGCCGCGGCTATGGGCGGCGCTCGAGGGGCACCGTGGTGGTCTCCCGGGGTGAGACGCCCCTCGTCAAGTGGCGCGATGCCGGCGACGAGCCCTACATGATGGCGCTTTTGACGAAAGGCGTATCGATTGTCGTGTCCGAGCGACGCCGTATGGGCGTCCGACTCGCTGTGGAAGAGCTGGGGGCAGATGTTATACTACTGGACGATGCCTTCCAGCACGTGCAGCTGGCGAGGGACTTGGACATCGTGGCGGTGGACGCCGCTGCTCCCGTGGGGAACGGGCATCTCCTTCCGGGCGGTCCCCTCCGCGAGCATCCCTCGGGCGTGGGTCGCGCCGGTGTCCTGGTGGCGACGAGGTGCGACAGAGCGGACGGTGCCGAGCGAGTCATCGGTGCGCTGGGTCCCCTGGCCCCATCCGCGCCGGTGGTCGAGACACGGATGAAGCCGGTTGAGTTCTGGGACGTGGGCACGGGCGAGACCGTCAAGGCGGGCGGTCTCAGGGAGCGCGGCTGCCTGGCGCTGTCGAGCATAGCGGACCCGTCGGACTTCGAACGGACGCTCGCGAAGCTCGGGATGAACGTGCTGGGGCGTCTGGCGCTGCCGGACCACCACGACTACTCCGGGGACGACGTCGAGGTCGTCGTCGAGGCCGCGCGCGACGTCGGCGCGGATACGATACTGACCACCGAGAAGGACGCCGTGAGGCTGAGGCCCTGGAGGTCCCGCGTTCCGCTCGTGGCTCTCGGCATCGAGCTGGAGGTCACCCGCGGGAAGGAGCTTCTGGTGGAGGCTCTCAACGGAGCCCTCTCGAGACGGAGGAGACAATGAGGTTCGAGGAGTACGCGAGGATGTCCGAGCCGGAACTCGTCGCACGTTGCGAGGAACTCAAGCGCGCCAGGAACGCCGTCATCCTCGGACACAACTACCAGGTCGATGCGGTCCAGAGGGTGTCGGATTCCGTCGGCGACTCACTCGTTCTCGCGCAGCTCGGGGCAGACAGCGACGCCGAGCTCATCGTTCTCTGCGGCGTTCTCTTCATGGCCGAGAGCGCGAAGATACTCAATCCATCGAAAAAGGTCATTCTGCCGTCGCTGTCGGCGGGCTGCCCGATGGCCGACATGATAACGGCTGAAGAACTCAGGGGCTTCAAGGCGGAACACCCCGGGGCCCCGGTGGTCTGCTACGTGAACACCTCAGCCGGCGTGAAGGCCGAGAGCGACATCTGCTGCACGTCGTCGAACGCCGTGCGCGTCGTCGAGTCTCTGGACGCGGACGAGATCCTCTTCGTTCCCGACAGGAATCTCGCCGCGTATGTGGCCTCGCAGACCAGCAAGACGATAATCCCGTGGGACGGCTACTGCTACGTGCACAACATGTTTGTTCCTGAGGACGTGGTCGTCGCGACTGCCGCGCATCCGGATTCCCCGATCGTGGTGCACCCGGAGTGCCCGCCGGACGTCATCGAGAAGGCGGACTTCGTCGCATCGACAGAGGGCATGGTGAAGCTCGCGGCTGAGCACGACAGCCTGATAGTGGGCACCGAGATAGGGCTCATCGGCAGGCTGAAGCGCGACCACCCCGGGAAGCGGTTCTACCCGCTCTCACCGTTCGCCGTGTGTCGGAACATGAAGATGATCGATCTGCCGGGGGTCGTCTGGGCCCTGGACAAAGAGGAGTACGAGATAGTTGTGCCGGAGGACGTCCGCATCAGGGCTCAGACCACACTCGAGCGGATGCTGGAGTGCTGACCGCCCGCGGGCGGTCAGCACAAAGAGGTCCCCCGGCGCGCGTGCCGTGTGCCGGGCGTGGCGAGAGGCATCTCAAGAGGAGGAACGCTTGCCGGCCAAAGGGGGTCACGAATCCGCCGACTTCGTCGTGGTTGGAAGCGGAATCGCCGGTCTGACGTTCGCGCTCTCTGTCGCGAAGCGGGGCCGTGTCATCGTCGTCACCAAAAAGGACGACGCGGAATCTGCAACCAACATGGCGCAGGGAGGGATAGCCGCCGTCGTCGAGGGGGCCGACTCGTTTGAGCAGCACGTCCGCGACACGCTGGCTGGGGGCGTGGGTCTCTGCCGACGGGAGGCGGTCGAGATCGCCGTCCGCAGCGGTCCTGGGGCAGTGGGCAGGCTGATGTCGTGGGGGGCGCGGTTCTCCACCGAGGTCGCCGACGATGGATCCGAACGGTTCTCGCTCGGGCGCGAGGGCGGCCACTCGGCCCGGCGCATCGTCCACGCTGCCGACATGACGGGTGAGGAGATAGAGACGGCGCTCCTGACCGCGGTAGGCGAATCCCCGAACATCGAGGTGTGGGAGGACCACGTCGCGATCGACGCGGTCCTCGCCGGCGCGGAGACGGGGCCGGTGTGCGCCGGTGTCCATGTGCTGGACGTCGAGGCCGGTCTGGTCAGGACGATCGTTGCCCCTGTCACCGCGCTCGCCACGGGGGGGTGCGGCAAGGTCTACCTCTACACGACCAATCCCGACATCGCGAGCGGCGACGGAGTGGCCATCGCGTATCGCGCCGGCGTGCCAGTGCGCAACATGGAGTTCATCCAGTTTCATCCCACGTGTCTCTATCACCCGGACGTCAGGTCGTTCCTCATCTCGGAGGCCGTGCGCGGCGAGGGCGCCGTGCTCCGGGCCTTGAGCGGTGAGAGGATCATGGAGCGCAAACACCCCAGGGAGGATCTGGCTCCCAGGGACGTCGTTGCCCGCGCCATCGACCGCGTGATGAAGGAGACGGGCGACAAGCACGTCCATCTCGACCTGACCCACCTCGACCCGGACCAGGTGAGAGCCCGTTTCCCGAACATACACGGGCGCCTGCTGGAGCTCGAGCTCGACATGACGGAAGAGCCCGTTCCCGTCGTTCCCGCCGCGCACTACGTCTGCGGCGGGGTCGCCGTCGACCTGGAGGGCAGGACGAGCCTGCCGGGGCTGTACGCGATCGGCGAGGTTGCTCACACCGGCATGCACGGCGCGAACAGGCTGGCTTCGAACTCGCTCCTGGAGGCGGTCGTGTTCAGCGAGCGAGCGGCCAGATCGGCCGTGGACGAGTTCGACAGCGGTGCGGCCGTCACTCCGGTAGCGGCCGAGATTGTCTGGTCGGGGCCTGATGCCGGTCCCGTTCCGGAGGGCGTGCTCATCGATCACAGCTGGGACATCGTCCGTCGTATTATGTGGGATTACGTAGGGATCGTCAGAACCGAGAGGAGGCTGGAGTTCGCCAGCCGTCGAAT
>DAOWER010000124.1 GCA_030638405.1 Candidatus Eiseniibacteriota bacterium
CCCTGTCCAAGGTGTGCTCGAGCGTCCGCGCCAGGAGCGGCGTCGAGTACAAGCGGTCCCACTCGGGCCCGGCCGACGAACCGAACTCGCGTTCCAAAGGGTTCGCCATGAACCCGGTGGTCTCGGTCGACACCACCTTCAAGAACGGCCTGACGGGCAGCTTCTCGTGGGACAAGAGGAAGACGACGAGCTACAGCCTCACGGGAGCGGGCTCAGTCAAACAGGACGACACCGGGTCCATGAGCCTGAGCCTCAACTACCGGTTCTCGGCGCCCCAGGGGCTCAAGCTGCCGTTCTTCGGGCAGAAGCTCAAGTTCCAGAGCAACCTGGACACGTCGTTGACTCTCCGTACCTCGTCAAACGTGTCGAGGACGGCGCAGGACGAACACGGGCTGCTTCAGGTAGACCCATCGTCTTCTACACGCGACTTCTCGGTGACGACGGACCTGACGTACAGCTTCTCGAGGACCGTGTCGGGCGGCCTCAAGATCAGCTTCGGGCAGAAGCGGGACGAGAAGCGCGACCAGACGCGCCGGACGATAGGAGTTCACCTCTCAGCGGAGTTCAAGTTCTGATGGTGTTGCGCGATACCGGTCTCCGACACACCGCGGCCGTCGTCCTGGTTGCGGTTCTTGCCGGTGCAGGCGTGATGGGGGGCTGCACCGGCACCCCGACCTACAGCGGGGAACTGGCCTTCTCATTCCTCGAGAAGCAGTGTGAGTTCGGACCGAGGCCGCCGGGAAGCGACGCGCACGAGGCCATGCGGGACTGGCTCGTCGAGGTCCTGCAGGGCTATGCGGACGAGGTGTCCGTTCAGCGGTTCACGGTGCTCGACACCGAGGGCAACGAGGTCGTGCTCTCGAACGTCATCGCGTCCTTCCGAATGGACGCGCGGGAGAGGGTACTGTTCGGGGCCCACTGGGACACGAGGAGGATCGCCGAGAGGGACCCCGACGAAGGCAATCGCGACAGACCGATCCTGGGGGCGAACGATGGAGCGTCCGGCGTCGCCGTCCTCCTGGGGCTTGCGGCGATGATGGCCGACCGCAGTCCACGCGTGGGCGTCGACCTGGTCTTCTTCGATGGAGAGGACGGGGGCAATGGTGGGGGCTTCGATAGCTTCTGCGTCGGCTCGACGCTCTTCGCCGGCCGGATGGGCGACTACGCACCCATCTACGCGGTCGTGGTGGACATGATCGGGGACAGGGACCTGTCCATCCCTGTGGAGGTGAACTCGATGAGCGCCTGTCCTTCCGTTGTGAGGACCGTCTGGGACGCGGCCGAGCGCGTCGGCGCAACGAGTTTCACGGAGGAGTCGGGCACCGCGGTGTTCGACGATCACATCCCTCTTATCAGGGCGGGCGTGCCTTCGGCTCTCATCATCGATTTCGACTACACCTACTGGCACACCATCGAGGACACGCCGGACAAGTGCAGCCCCGAGAGCTTGTGGGAGGTCGGGGCGGTCCTGGCTGAGCTCGTCTACTAGTCACACTCCTGCACATCGCTCTTCCGACCGCACGAGCGCGCGGATTCGCGCACGTTTTTCCCTTGCGTCGCCTGTAGGGGCGTGCTACCTTGTCTCTCGGGAAGTGGGCAGGGGGCCCGCTTTTGTCGTATCAGGGGCCGGTGCGGGGACTCTAGATGGAACGGACGGATGAGAAGCTCTACGGACTCTCCCGGGGTCTCGTCGAGGGGATGAGCTTCGTTCTGGTGGACGTGGACGAGGTCGTTGAGCACGGGCGAAGGGTCTTCCGCTTCTACATCGACGGCGAACGGGGTGTCAGTCTCGGGGACTGCGCGGCGGTGAGCCGCGAGCTGGCCTACCTGCTGGACGCGGAGCCCGAGTTCGAGGGCGGGTACGTTCTCGAGGTGAGTTCTCCGGGCCTCGACCATCGCCTCAAGAAGGAAAGGGAATACGTTCACTTCGCCGGCCGGGAGGCACGCCTCGTACTGAGGAGCCCCATGGACGGTCGGAATGTGGTGGAGGGCGTGATAATGGGCGCCGATGCGGGGGTCGTTCGCATCACGCCTGCGGACGGCGAACAGCTGTCCATACCTCTTGCGGACATAGTCCGGGCGCGGTTGTCTCTCTGACTGTGCGCGGCGTAGAATTCGACGGCATCGGGTGAGACCTGCTGCCCTTCGGGAGTAGTCACGATGAACATTGGCGTGCTGGAAGCTCTGAGAAGAATAGCGCGTGAGAAGCAGCTGGACGGAGCCCTCCTCACCGAGGCGCTCGAGGCCGGCCTGCTCTCGGCGGCGCGCAAGAAGTACGGGCCGGCGGCGGAGATCGAGGTCATCGTGGACGACGAGGACGACTCCATCGGCGTCTTCCTGAACAAGACCGTCGTGGATACCCCGGAGGACGACATTCTCGAGATCGACGTCGAAGAAGCGCAGGAACTGGACAGGACCTTCGACATAGGTGACGTCGTGCGCGTGGAGGTGCCTTTCGACGAGTTCGGAAGGAACGCGATCCAGGCCGCGAAGCAGATCGTGGTGCAGAGGGTACGTGAGGCGGAGAGGGAGCAGATCTACGGTGACTTCCAGGACAGGATCGGCGAGATCATCACCGGCGACGTGCAGCAGATCGAGCGCGGCGGCATAGTAGTGAACCTCGGACGCACGGAGGCTCTGCTTCCGGCGAGGGAGCAGATCCGACGCGAGCGGTACCGCCAGGGCGACCGCGTCAGGGCCTACCTGTTGTCGGTCGAGAGGACCACGAAGGGCCCTCAGATTATCCTGTCCAGGACGCACCCCAACTTCCTGAAGAAGCTCTTCAGGATGGAAGTTCCCGAGATATACGACGGAGTCGTGGAGATCATGACGATCGCCAGGGAGGCCGGTGGGCGCTCCAAGGTCGCGGTGGTATCGCACGACGAGCGCGTTGACCCGGTCGGCGCCTGCGTCGGCGTCAAGGGCTCGCGGATCCAGACCATCGTCCGCGAGCTGGCGGGCGAGAAGATCGACATCGTGCCGTGGAACCCGGACCCGTCTGTTCTCGTTTCTCGCGCGCTCAATCCGGCGAAGGTGTCCAAGGCGATCGTCAACGAGTCGGAGCACGGCGTCAAGGTCATAGTGCCGGACGACCAGCTCTCTCTGGCCATCGGGAAGGGCGGGCAGAACGCGCGTCTCGCGGCCAAGCTCACCGGATGGAAGATAGACATCGTCGGCGAGACCGAGCACTCGCGTGAACTCGAGATCAACCTCGCCCAGCGGGTCGAGGTCGGGGAACTGCCCGGCGTCGGTCCGAAGCTCGCGACCAGCCTGTTTGAGGCCGGCTACCGTCACGTTCAGGACCTGGACGGCGTCCCGACGGAGGACATCCTCAGGGTGCCCGGTGTGGGTCCGAAGACCGCCGAGAAGATATCAATCGCGGTGGCGGCGGTGCTGGAGGTCCTGGAGGAGGAGAAGCTGGGCCTCCTGAAGGAGATCGAGGAGCAGGCCAGAGCGGAGGCGATGGAGCGTGCCGCCGCGCGTGAGGCCGAGCGGGCACAGGCCGAGCGTGCCGCTCTCGAGGACGAGGCGGACGAGGACGAAACGGACGCCGCCGAGGGGGATGAGGTGCTTTCCGACGAGACCGAATCCGACGACGAGGCGGAGGGCGAAGGGGCGGAGGAGGACGAAGGCGACGAGGCGGACCCCGCCGAGCAGGA
>DAOWER010000236.1 GCA_030638405.1 Candidatus Eiseniibacteriota bacterium
CTCGAGCGCGAGAGCGTGCTGCGCGGGCTCGCGGCGGCAGGTACCGCCAAGGGCGCGGCCGACCTGCTGCAGGTCTCGTCGAGCTTCATCTTCAGCGTCATCAAGCGCCGGAACATACTAGAAGAGGAATGGAAGAAGCCGAGGTAGCGAAATGAGAAACGCCGGACCGGGACAGGTCGTAGCCGTGCTCGCAGTAACGCTGGCGCTCGCGGCGGCGGCCCCGCAGCGCGCGTGGTCGTCGGAGGCGATCTTCACGGGACCGGAGGACGACCACCGCATCGACCGCATCGACGAGCTCATGACCCGCTACGAAGAGCTGGGTCTCTTCAGTGGAGCGGTGCTGGCCGCGGAGGGCGGAGAGGTGCTCTACGAGAGTGCCTTCGGGATGGCGAACCGCGAACTGGGCGTTCCCAACACCGCCGACACGCGTTTCCGGATCGCCTCCATCTCTAAGCCCTTCACGACCGTACTCGTCCTGCAGATGATCGAGGACGGGAAGCTCGGCCTGGACGACACGCTCGCCGAGTGCCTGCCGGACTACTCGGGTGAGGGCGCCGACCGCATCACCGTCGAGCAGTTGCTCACCCACACGTCGGGACTCGTCGGGGAGAGTGCCGTCGAGAACCTCGAGGACATCGAGCGCCATCACTGGACGAAGGAAGAGCTGTTGGAGCTCGTGGCCGGCTACCCGCTCGCCTCCCGACCGGGCCAACGCTATCGGTACGCGAACTTCGGCTTCTTCCTGCTGGCGGCGGTGCTTGAAGAGGTCAGCGGCAGGACGTACGCGGAGCTACTGCAGGATGGCATCTGCGAGCCCGCGGGGCTCACGAACACGAGGGTCGATGTGACCACCGAGCTTGTGAACAGCCGGGCCGCAGGATATCATTACTACAGTGAGACGGGCGTCGTGAACGCACCGCTCATCGAGATGTCCTTCGTCTACGGTTACGGCCATCTCCTCTCGACCGTCCACGACCTGTTCCTGTTTGAGCGGGCGCTCCGGAGCTGCGAGCTCCTGTCACTCGAGAACACGCAGGACATGCTGACGGCGGACTCGAGGCGTGAGCCGCTCGGCTCGAGCGGGCACGAAGAGGACGTCTTCCGCTACGGCGGCAGCGTCAACGGGTTCTTAAGCAGCACGCACAGCTACATACAGGACGACCGCTTCGTCGCCGTCCTTTCGAACGTGAAGGACTCGCGGGGCGGAACGCTTCCATCGACGTTCGACGTCGCGAGGAACGTAGCCGCCATCCTCTACGGCCTGGAATACGAGCTGCCGGAGTAGCCTGAGCAGCACGAGTACGCTGATTCCGTTCTGCAGCACCCACGGAGGCAACAACATGCCCGTAGATCTCGAGAAGATACTGCGTCCCGTCGACAACCCGATGCCGCCCTTCCCGGCAAAGCACATGAAGGTCGCGAGCGGGGAGGAGATGGTCATCCGTCAGGTGACGCGGGACGAGATCCCCTCGATCCTGCCGCACGTGGCACCCCTCGTCTGGGTCGAGCGCGACTTCTACGACGTCGTCGCCGCGCGTGTCTACGCCGAACTGCTGGCTTTCTACGCGCATCGCATGCAGGACGAGTACGTGCTCGTCGCGCAGATAGACGGCGAGCTGTGCGCGGTGGTGAACGGGCGGATGGTTAACAAGGACGTGGGCATGTCGCTGCACACGCTCGCGATGCGCAGGGGCTTGCGCATCGGCGCGCACGCTTTCGCGGCCAAGATGGAGTACCACATGGACATCTTGGGCCAGAAGGAGGTCCTGATCGTCGCCGAGTCGCCCATCGGGTTCCGCCGCTGGATGATCGAGTACAACCTCGAGAAGCGCTTCGACATCGCGCACGAGCTCGGGGGCGTGCCGTCGTGGGCGCTCACGAAGGAGCTCTTCGACAGGGCGCGGGACACGCTCGTGGTCGGACGCCGCCCGGTGCCCGACGAACTCCTGGCGAAGGCTGCGGCCGCCATCCTGCCGCCGTCGGACCCGCCGACGCCGCCCGAGGACCTGCTCGCGGCGACGCGCGCACGGTATGACCCGACCGGCACCGCGCTGGTGCTCCAGCGCTGGAAGCAGGAAGGGAAGGTGTGACCGTGCGCGACGTCTACGTCATCGGTGTCGGCATCACGTCCTTCACGCGCCTGGAGTACCCGCTCTCCGAGATCGCGGCCTATCCGGCCATGATGGCCATGAAGGACGCGGGAACGCGCGACATTGATCACCTCTACGTCGCCAACATGGGCGGCGGGCGCGTCAACCACCAGACGGGGCTCGCGAGCGCCGTCGTCGACACGCTCAGTCTGACGCCCGCGGGCGCCGAGACCATCGAGAACGGCCCGGCCTCCGGCGGCTCCGCGGTCAAGACCGGCTACATGGCCGTCGCGTCCGGGCTTCACGATACAGTGATGGTCACCGGCGCCGAGCGCATGCGTGAGGTCAACAACCTCGAGGCCACGGACTTCGTCGCGACCCTGACTCACCCTTTGGCCGAGCACATCTACGGCGTGACGCTGCCCTCGCTCGCGGCGATGTTCACACGCCTCTACATGGAGAAGTACGGAGTGACCGAGCGGCACCTGGCGATGGTCGCGGTCAAGAATCAGAACGCGGCGCTCAGAAACGAGTTCGCGCACCTTCAGCAGGAGATCTCGATCGACGGCATCCTCGACTCCCCGGAGGCGATGACCAACAACCCCTACGTCGCGGAGCTTTTGCGGTTCTTCGACTGCTGCCCGGTCTCGGACGGCGGCGCGTGCGTGATACTGGCGAGCGAGGAGGTTGCTGGTAAGGTCGACCGGCCGCTCGTGCGCCTTGCGGGCGTAGGCCAGGCTTCCGACACCCACGCCGTACACGAGCGCGAGGACCCGACCGACCTCTTGGCGGTCCGGCGGGCGGCCGCGATGGCGTTCGAGCGCGCAGGACTCACTCCGGCGGACGTCGACGTCGCCGAGCTTCACGACGCGTTCACCATCCTCGAGATAGTCGAGAGCGAGGAGTGCGGGTTTTTCCCGAAGGGCGAGGGGCACCTGGCGTTGGAGCGCGGAGAGACCGCGCTCGGCGGCAAGCTGCCCATCAACGTGTCGGGGGGACTCAAGGGCAGGGGACATCCGGTGGGCGCGACGGGCGTCGCGCAGGCCTACGAGATCGTCCACCAGCTGCGCGGCGAGGCCGGAGAGCGTCAGGTCGACGGTGCCCGTGTCGGCTTCACCTGCAACTTCGGTGGTTTCGGGAACAACGTCGTCTGCCTGGTCTTCAAGAGAGAGAACTAGCGGTACGTGCGGGCGCGCCGGGCAGGAGCTCCAGCGCACCGCGAGTCGCCATCACGGAGCAGCCATCAATGCCACGCGAGATCTACGCATACAAGTGCAAGAAGTGTGGGCATGTCCACTACCCCTACCGTATGGTCTGCAGGAACTGCGGCAAGAACGAGCACAACGAGTTCGAGCCGGTCCCGCTTCCCAAGACCGGGAAGCTCCTGACGTTCACGACGCTCTACAGCCTGCCGCCCGACTTCGAGGTGCCGAGCCTGGGGCTCGCCATCGTCGCGCTCGAGAACGGCATCACGGTGACGGGCCAGCACCGGATCGACGAGCCCGAGACCGGGATGGCGGTCAGCGTAGAGGTCGAGATCGTCCGCAGGGACGGGTACGACGAGCACTACGGGATGGTGTTCTACAAGGCGTGAGGCGGCACGGTGCCTAAGCCGCACGCATCGACGCGGGCGCCCGCCCTGGAAGCGACCGCCCGGCGAAGTCCCTTGACGCAACCCCGATGGAGCATCCGATTCATGCTGGAGATCTCCTCCATAGGCGACCTGGTCGAACCTGGAACCTACGATTACCTCAACGGCTTCCGCCGCGTGGCCAACTTCACGGACGGCAGGCGCATCATCTCGCTGGCGTTCCCCGGCGTCGACCCGGGGCCTCTCAATATCGTGATGCGCGGGTTCGACCCGGAAGTGGTCAAGTGCGTGCGCGTCGAGCCCTACGCCGTCTTCGTGAACGATGTCCGCGTCGAGTTCAGTGACGACGACATCTACATCTCTTCGATACTGCTCCTGCGCCGCGACATCGCCGAGTTTCGCAGGAACCTCGCACTGTTCGGCTCGTATCTGCTCGAACTGGCGCCTCCCGAGAGCCTCGTCTTCCTGCTGGACCGGACAGGGGCGAGCGCCCAGCGTCCCGGCTTCCAGCACAACCTCGCCGAGCACATCAGGAACTGCGCGCGCGACATTCTGTACTGGAACCGCGAGCGCGGTGTCAACCGAATGAGTGGCTGCGGCATCGGGTTCACGCCCGCGGGCGACGACTTCATCGCCGGATTCCTCATGGGGCTGGTGACGCTGGAGCGTATGAGGCTGGCAGACTGGGTGGATGAGCGCGAGCGCGTCCTGAATTGGGTGAGACCCCTGGACCTGCTCAGCGAGTCGTTCCTCTGCTGTGCGGCTGGCGGGTTCACGTTCGAGTCAATGAGGGAACTCATCAACGCGCTCGACCTCGGCCCCGCCGACCACGTCCGGACTTGGACCAAGAGCCTGCTCGCGATCGGGGCCACGTCCGGAGCGGACATCGGTGTCGGCTTCTACCTGACGGTCCGTGAGGGGATGGCTAGGCGCTTGAAAGGAAGCCCTCGGACTGCCGAGGTCGGCTGGACCGTCAAC
>DAOWER010000063.1 GCA_030638405.1 Candidatus Eiseniibacteriota bacterium
AGGATCAGCTCACCGATGAAGACGTTGGCCAGACTGACCGCGACCGAGAGAGCGAGCACGGGCGCGAGGATCCGGTAGAGGCTGACGCCCGATCCCTTGAGCGCCATCAGCTCGTTCTTCCGCGAGAGCCCGCCGACAGCGAGGAGAGTGGCGAGAAGCATCGCGACGGGCGACGTCAGGACGACTATGAGTGGGAGGTAGTACGCGTAGTAGAGAAAGACGACACCCACCGAGACTTCATTGTCTATGAACGAGTGGGCGTTGTCGAACAGATCGACCAGGACGAAGATACCCGTGAACAGACAGAGTACGACGACGAGGGGCTTGCCGATTCTCCTGAGGGCGTACGTGTCCAGGATGCTCATGTCGTCTCCACGGAGGCACGTTGCCGGCGAGGTGCGCGGTGGAGGAAGTCGAGCGTCCTCGCCACTGGCGCGAGTGTCCACTCCTGCGACACGGAGAGCGTGAGGAAGAGACCCAGCCCTCCAAAAACAACGTTGGGCGCCCACATGGCCCAGAACGGTGTGACGAAGCCGCGGTCGCCCAGCTGCTCGCCGCCGACAAGGAACAGGTAGTAGATCAGGAAGAACAGTATGCCGGTGCCGGCCCCTATGCCGATCCCCCCGCGCCTGCTCCTGATGCCGAGAGGGGCGCCGACGAGCACGAAGACCACGCAGGCGAAGGGGATCGAGAGCTTCTTGTGATACTCGACCTCCAGACGCCGCACCTGTCTCAGACTGCTGGCCCGAGCGCGCAGGTCCGATTCCGCGCTTCGCAGCATGCGGCCGCGGCTCGCGCGGACTTCGGCGCTCTGACTGGGCGGAGATGTCCCGTCTGCGAGGTCCAGGAGTCCCGCCAGATGGCTCTCGAGGCCGTCGGTGAGTTTCTCGCTCGCGGCGGCGGCATCCGCTCGCCGCTCGGCTATTCGGGAGCCGAGGTCGGCCAGAGAAAGCTCCCTGTCGCCGCGCCGCGTACCCTCGCTCCTGACCAGCTCCGAGGGACCCTGTTCGATGTTGATGACGTGCCGCTCGAATAGCAGGCGGTTGAACCTCGTCGCATCATTCGGGTCGAGCTCGTGAATCTCGCCTTCCAGGAGCTCGAGACGCACGAATCCGTCCCCCAGTTCACTGCCGATGTGCCCTTGCTCGGCCACGATGGTCTGGAGGGGCTCACCGCCCTCCTGCCTGTGGATCTTCACTCCGAAGATCTCGGATGTCCTGGGGTTGAGTCTATCCACAAGGATCGTGTAGCCCCCGGGCAGGTCAGTGAGGATGCCCGGCTCGATGGTGGCTAGCGGGCGTATCCTGTGAATGTCCACGAGGAGAATCTTCAGGCGGTGATTGGCGGCGGGCAGCAAGTGATTCCCGAACCAGAAAAGTCCCAGGGCGACGATGACGGAGGCAGCCAGGACGGGCGCGATCAGAGTGAAGACGTTGACGCCCGTGGCCTTGGCCGCGGTGATCTCGTTGTCACCGGAGAGCCGTCCGAACGCCGTGAGGACGGCGACCATCACTGCCATGGGGACGGCCATCACCGTCATCCAGGCAAGGCTGAGGAGGAAGCCCTCGAGCACAGCCAGACCCGGCACTCCCTTAACGATGAAGAGGTTCAGGTAATCGACGATGAAGTCCATCGAGAGGACGAAGTAGAAGATGGCGAGCCCCGCCGCGGCGGGGGGGATGTGCGCTCTGAGAACGTACCTGGACAGAGTGCTCATGTCATACCCGGAATGTGCACCGTCGCCGCGGTGCTGGCCTCGAGTCTGGGGTCCGGGCTGCGCCGCACCCGAACAACGTATACTACCAAAGCTCGGCGGTGCGCAATATCATTGTCCCGTCCACCGCGGTGGCGGGGGCGCCGCACCCAGGGGTTAGAGGACTCGAGCACCGCGCGTATTCAGCGCCGCGGGGACAAAGGGCCTCTCCGGGGTCGGGTTGACATGTGCGGTTTGCTTTGCTACATTCCGCTCCGGCGTAGCGGCGGCTCGTCGCCTCGCGCGAAATCGCGTTCGGGGCGCGGTATCAATGCTGTACCGGACATCCCGCGGTTCGTGCCGGGTCGCGGCCCGGCCGCGGTCGCATCGGCCGGGCCCCGGCGCCCCGGCGGGCCTGCGCGCGCCGGACGTTCTTCCCGTAAGCGGAGTCCTCTCATGTTCCTCGATCGCGCCGTCCGGACGACGAGCCATCCATCTGTCGCAACGGTTTGCGCGCTTCTCGTGTTGCTTCTGGCGACCGGGACCGTTTTCGGACTCGAGGACAGCGACGAGAACCCTGCCTCCGGCAGCTTCGAGGAAGGGACCTCCGAGGCGGACTCCACGGACGCCTCGGCCCTTCCGGAAAGCCTCGGTATCGGGCCGGACCCTCCGGCCGACCTGGGCGTCATACTCGGCGTCCCAATCAACACGCTTGTCACATCGCCCGACAGCCTCCTGACCCCCGAGGATGACTCCGCGCCCGGCGCGGATAGTCCGGAGGCTGCAGGGGACACGCTTGCCGCCGACGAGGCGTCCGGGCCCGAAACGGTCCGGGACCCTTACGCTCCTGGCGTCTCGTTTCTTCCGTCATCGAAGAACATGTTCCTGAGGCCCTGGTCGATGACGTCCGGGCTGTCGCCGGGATTGGCCGTGGGGACACCTTCCATGCCTGCCGGCGCCCCGTCGTCCGTTCCGTTCTCGCGCAGAGTCGTGGTGGATCTCGAGAACGAGACGGTCCTGGTGGTCACGGAAGTGGGCGAGTACCTGTCTTGGGCGAGCTACGCGGCGCCGCTCTGGGACTACATGTATCTAGGTGGTGACCGGCAAATGCAGGCCGCGTGGAAGAACACCATTGTCGGCAGACTCGGCAGAGCCGAACTCGGTCAGGGGGGCGGGATCCTCGACATCGACATCCCGATGCCGCTGCCCGGCCCGTTCGTTCGAGCCATCGGACCGGGCGCCAATCTCAAGGTGCGCGGAAGCGAGCGCATCACGTTCGGTGGGCAGACGAGCTACGTAGTGGAGGCGCTGGAGACGGAACTGGGGCGTCCTTCGAGATTCCCGCAGCTGGACATGGAGCAGCAGCTGACCGTCAACCTGGAAGGGACGATCGGCCGCAAGATCCACGTCTACGTCGACCACCGCAGCGGTGGCGATGCCTTCGGCGGGGCGAAGGCAGACCAGATCAGGGTGCGCTACGACGGCGATGAGGACGAGATCATCCAGAAGATCGAACTCGGCGAAGTCAACCTCTCCTTGCCGGGGACCGAGTTCGTCAGCTACAGCGGGCACCATCAGGGCCTCTTCGGCGCGAAGATGATGGCCAAGGTCGGCAAGTTCGACCTGGTCACAATAGCAAGTAAGCAGGAGGGCAAATCCTCGGGCGCGAGCTTCACCGGCACCTCCGAATCGGATTCGCTGGTCATCAAGGACATCGGATACAAGGCCGGCAAGTTCTTCGTCATTGACGACCTGGCCCTGAAGTACTCCAACGTGACTGTGGAGAACATCACGCTCTACCTCGACGACCGGATCTCATCGAACGACGCCGAGGACGGCGCGCAGGAGGGAATCGCGTATCTGGAGGAGCCCCCGGGCGGCGCGGCTCCGGCGGACACCACATACAAGCGTGAGGGGTTCTTTGTTGAACTCATCCTGAACGAGGACTACTTCATCCCTCAGGCCAGCGGTCTCTACGGTGAGGAGTCGGGCTACCAGATGGGTGTCGTCGTAATGACCTACGCCATCCCGACCGGGAAGATGCTGGCGGTCAGCTACGAGCGGGTGACGGACGGCAGCGGCGGCGAGACGATAGGCGGCTACGACGGCGACCTGCTGCGCTTGAAGCTCATCAAGCACGACGACAGCACGACACCCGCCGGCTGGGAACGAACGCGGCTCTACGAGTTCAAGCACATATACGATCTGGGGGCCGACGACATCCCGGAAGAGGGATTCCAGCTGACGATCCGCAGGGCGGCCGCCTCGGGGGAGGACCAGGAGATACACGAGTCGGGCGTGCCCTACACGGAGATGCTCGGGCTTGACACAGTGGACATCGGCGTGGGTTCCAGCGACATCGACCCGGCGCGCCTGGACCTGGTCAACGGACTTCTCAGCTTTCCGCACTACACACCGTTCTGCCCGGATTACGACACCACGGGGTTCTACTACGCCCCGGGTGGCGAGCCCGACACCATCTACTACGCTGACGAGTTCGAGGACAGCGACAAGAACTGCGCGATCTACTCCAAGGACAACTTCAACGCGGGTGACGACGACTACTACTTCGTCGTCAAGTACAACCGCCCGAAGACCACCTTCTACCTCGGCCAGATAAACATCATCGAGAACAGCGAGGTCGTTCGCCTGAACGGCGTCAGGTTGACCAGAGGAACCGACTACACCATCTACTACCCGGCGGGTCAGCTGACGATCCTGGCTGAGGAGGCCAAGGAGCCGGACGCCAAGGTGACGGTGGAGTACGACTACAAGCCGTTCGGCATTACCGGCGAGAAGACGCTCCTGGGTGCGAGGGGTGTCTACAACTGGAGCGAGAAGATAAGGCTGGGAACGACCTGGATGTACCAGAGCAAGGGCACGCCCGAAGACCGCCCGCGACTCGGTGAGGAGCCATCGCGCACGGTGGTGGGCGACGTGAACCTCTCAGCGGACTTCACGCCTGACTTCATGACCAGGGCCGTCGATGCGATCCCGTTCATAAACACTGACGCGGAGTCGCGCCTCAGAATTTCGGCGGAGGCGGCCGTCTCAATACCGAACCCGAACACCAAGGGGTTCGTCAGCGTCGACGACATGGAGGGGGCGCAGAACACCGGCATGCTGGGGGTGTCGAGGCGCCTCTGGGCGCCGTCGAGCATTCCGGACGTGCTTGGTATCCAGGCTTCTGACCGCGTGAAGATCAACTGGTACAACCCCGACCGAACGGTCCAGGAGGGTGACCTGCATCCGGAGCTTCCGTCTCAGGAGGCCGACGACACTCACACCGTGCTGGAGATGGCGTTCGGCGACACCGTGGAACCGGCCTCGTGGGCCGGACTGATGCGGCTGTTGTCCAAGACGGGGAACGACTACTCCGACTATCAGTTCGTGGAGCTGTGGATCAACGACGGGGGACTCGTCGCGTCGTCGTCCGGCACCCTCCACATCGACCTCGGCACCATCAGCGAGGACTTCTACCCGTTCCCGGTCCCGAACGGTGAGCTGGACACGGAGGACGTCGACGTGCCGCCGAACGGGTTCGACGCCGACGAGGACGTGGGCCTCGATACGGTGCCGGGTGTGGACGGAGAGGGTGTGCCCGGCGATGACGGAGACGACGACTACGGCTTCGAGTACGGCTCGGACGACTACTCGAAGATCAACGGCACCGAGGGCAACGAGCGCCTGGACACGGAGGACCTGAACGGAAACGGCTACGTCGACAAGGACGACAGCTACTGGACGCTGTCGGTCGACCTGTCGGACACGACGCATCTGGTCCAGGACAACAGCGAACTCGTCGCCGGCAACTACTGGAGGAAGTACCGCATTCCACTGAGGAACGCCGAGTCCGTCAACGGCATAGCCTCGTGGTTGTCCATCAAGTCGGCACGCATCTGGGTGAACGGGCTGCTCCTGGGACCGACCAACGTGATGATAGGCTCGATCGACATCATCGGCAATCAGTGGAAACCCACCCCGATAGTCGACGAGGACGGAGTCGTCGTTCCCGAGGAAGAGATGGGCGACATGGGGTTCCGCGTGGGGACGAAGAACACGAAGGAGGACGTGGGCTACGTTCCGCCCTTCGACCCGGGAACCGACGAGGACACGAACCTCCCGAAGCGCGAGCAGTCGCTCTTCCTGCTCTACGAGGATCTCCGTAGCGGGCACACGGGGTCTGCCACGAAGACCTTCTTCTCCGAAGAGGACTACACGGGGTATCAGTCGTTCGATTTCTACCTGCACGGGGACGCCGGCGTGGAGGAGGGAACGGTTTTCTTCGTGCGGCTCGGTCGAGACTCGCTGAATTACTACGAGTACAGCTTGGAGCCGCGCCCGGGATGGGCTCAGGACAGGGGCAGGACGGACAACCTGCTGGTCGTTCCGTTCACCAGTTTCACGGATCTCAAGCTCGGTGAGTACGCCACGATGGACACCGCCGCCGCGTGGGGCGATACGAACGCGGTCCGGGGAGAACGGTTCAAGCGGGTCGGGTGGCCTTCGCTCTCCAGGATCCGTCGCTTGAACGTTGGCGTCAGGAACGACGTGGCCGGCGGCTCTGACATCACCGGCGAACTCTGGCTGGACGACATCCGCCTGTCTGACGTCCGCAGGGACATCGGGTGGGCCGAGAGAGCGACGATCGAGGCCAGGTTCGCGGACTTCCTCAACGCCGACTTCGACCTCCGTCACGTCGACGGGGAGTTCCGTTCGCTGAAGCGGCAGCGCGGCTCGGGGCAGGACAACATCACGTACAACCTGACCGGCACCATGAACGCGGACAGGTTCGTCAGTGGCCTGGGCATATCGACGCCGGTGAACGTCGTGTGGAAGCGCTCAGTCAGCCGGCCGAAGTTCTCGAGCGGATCCGACATCGTGCTCGACGAGGAGCAAAGCGCGACCGAGAAGACGGAAACGCTCGACAGGAGCATCGCGGTGTCGCTGTCAAGGAAGCGGCAGTCGCCGGATTTCTGGACGCACCTTCTGGTCGATGGTATCTCGCTCCGCGCGTCGATGGGCGGACGTGAGAAATCCTCGCCGACGAAGGCAGACACTTCGAGGACGCTCAGGGGCAGGGTCTCGTATCGGTACGCGCCCGCCAAGCAGGGCATACGCCTGTTCGGGAACACCGAGCTCTTCCTGAAGCCGAGCAGCTTCAGGTTCAACGTGGACGCGCACGCGATTCATATGGAGAACTACGACATCTCGGCGCTGGGCGTGAAGACCAAGCGCTCAGACAAACACGACAAGAAGCTGAACGCGGACGCTAACATCGACTTCCAGTTCCTGGACAACCTCAGGACCTCTCACAGCGTGGCCATGAAGCGCGACCTCGAGCCTGTCAACAGGATCGTGTACGGGCTGAATACCGGCCTGGAGACCGAGCGCCGCTACTCGAACTCGCTGAGCTTCAACCCGAAGTTCGGGAGGTGGTTCGCACCGCAGTACAGCTTCAGTTCGTCCTTCACGGACAACCACGGGCCACAGGTGCGTCGCCCGGGCGATCCGTTCGGCATCAGGAACGTCCGCGTGCAGAGCAATCAGGATATACGGGCGAGCTTCGACGTCAAGAAGCTGCTGGGGTCGCCGTCATCCCCGCGCGGTCGCGCCCCGAGAGCCGGGCCGGAGAGCGGCGGCCGAGAGGAGAGGCCCGCCGGGAGCGGTGCGCGCGAGCGTGAGGGTGGAGCGGGAGGTGCGGGGGAGGAACCGACCGGTGGAGACGGCGGCGGGGTGGAAGGCGGGGAGGCCGGAGCGGGGGGCGGGCGTGAGGAAGACGGGGGAGGAACGGGAGGTGGGGCGACCGAAGAGGAGTCCTCGGGGCCCAGGTTAGGGGACTTCGTTCGTCCGGTTCTGACGCTGCTGCGCAACACCGATGCGATAGACGCGCGCTACTCCATCAAGTGGAGTTCGCGCTACGACCGTATCACGGCGGACCAGCTGCCGGGCTGGAGCTACCGACTGGGGCTGACGAGCGGTGAGGGGGCGGACGACCGCACGGCAGAGCACACGCTGTCACTGGACTCCGGCCTGAAGCTGACGAGCCAGGTGCGTATCAAGGGTTCCTACAAGAGAGTCACGGGGGGACGGTGGTACAAGAACGCTCTCTCGGACACGACGATCCTGACGACCGAGACCGGCTCCGTGAGCCAGAACAGCAAGGGCTCGCTGTCGTGGAACGGGATCGAGAAGCTGGGCCCCCTGTCGAGCGTGTGCTCGAGCGTCCGCGCCAGGAGCGGCGTCGAATACAGGAGGGCCCACTCAGGACCGGCCGACGAACCGAACGCGCGCTCCAAGTCGTTCGCCATGAATCCGGTGGTCTCGGTCGACACCACCTTCAAGAACGGCCTGACGGGCAGCTTCTCGTGGGACAAGAGGAAGACGACGAGCTACAGC
>DAOWER010000179.1 GCA_030638405.1 Candidatus Eiseniibacteriota bacterium
CCGATCGCAGGCCGAATGCCGTGTCCACGGGAGCTCGTAGAGCGATCTCCAGGAGGCGGTCAGGCACCTTCCCCGGAGCACCGCAATCACAGGGACAACGCCCGTCAAGACGGCCATCGCGCATCCGCCTGGTGAGTCCGTGTCTCATCCCCTCAAAACACTCGCCCGCGCGGTGAGCATCGTCGCCGTGCTCTACGTGTTCCTGGTCAGCGTCAAACTGCTGGGGACCGGGTTCGAGATGTTCGGAGCCGGTTTCTCAGAGCGGCTGATAGCCACGACCTCCAATCCGCTCGTCGGCCTGTTCATCGGGATCCTCGCGACCAGCATGGTTCAGAGTTCGTCCATGACGACTTCGACGGTCGTCGGGTTCGTCGCGGCCGGCATGCTGTCGATCGAGAACGCGATTCCCATCGTCATGGGCGCCAACATCGGGACCACGGTGACCTGCGCCATCGTGTCGCTGGGGCACATCACACGGAACGAAGAGTTCCGGCGCGCGTTCGCAGCCGCGAGCGTGCATGATTTCTTCAACGTAATGGCCGTTTTGATCCTGTTCCCTCTCGAGCTCGCGACCGGCTTCCTCCGACGGACCGCTCTCTACCTGGCGGGGTTCCTGACGGGAGGAGAGGCCGTGACGTTCGCCAGTCCCGTCAAACAGGTGGTCAAGCCCGCTGTGAAGACCATCGTCGGACTGACCGAGAGCGTGTCCGGAGACCACGCGGCCGTCTTCGTCGCGCTGCTCGGGCTCCTGCTGCTTCTGGCATCGCTCTACGTCCTTGTGAAGAGAACGAAGGCGCTCGCGCTCGGCCGCGCAGAGGTCGTCATCGACAGGCTGATGGGCAGGAGCGGCCTTGCCGGTATGGCCATGGGGACGGGCATCACGGCCGTCATCCAGAGCAGCTCGGTGACGACATCACTGCTGGTGCCCCTGGCCGGGGCGGGCGTGGTCCGTCTGGAGAAGATCTTCCCCGTGGCCCTCGGGGCGAACGTCGGCACGACCGTCACAGCGCTTCTTGCGTCGCTGGCTGGCGACTCGCGCGGGCTTTCGATAGCGCTCGTGCATCTTCTCTTCAATCTCGCCGGCATTTTGATCATCTATCCATATAAGCCCATCAGGCGAATTCCCCTCGTCCTTGCGAGGAAGTTAGCCGACGCGGCGGTCAAGTCGAAGAGAACTGCCGCTTTCTTTGTCATTGGTCTGTTCTATGCTGTACCAGGTCTGCTAATACTCATTGACAAGCTCCTGTAGGAGGCGGTCACCATGTTCAAGGAACTGATAGAAGCGTTGAGACGGCGTCCCTTGCTGGGCCAGATGTGGTCCGAGATGGAAGAGATGTTGGGCGACGCGGTCGACATGTATCGGCCGATCGCGAACGTGCTGGTGGGACGGGAGGAGATGACGCAGGCGACGCACGACAGAGTCTACGAGACGGACAAACGAATCAACCACCTGCAGAGGAAGATCCGCAAGCAGCTCGTGGCGCATCTGACCCTGGCGCCGGGATCGGACGTGCCCATCTCGCTTACCCTCATGAGCATCACCAAGGACGCGGAGCGCGTCGGGGATATCTGCAAGAACCTGCTCGAGGTCGCCGAGGCGGCCAAGAAGCCTCCGTGCAGTGGACCGTACGGCGAGCGCATCAGGAGACTGCTCGCCGAGGGGGACGCTCTTTTCGAACCGACCGTCGCTGGCATCATCAACTCCGACAAAGACACTGCCGCCGGCGCCGTGGAAGGCGCTCGCGACCTCGCGAAAAAGTGCGACGCGATGATCGACGACCTGTTGAAGGACGATCTCCCCACGCGGGACGCCGTGCTTCTGACTCTGCTCGCGCGCTACCTGAAAAGAATATCCCTCCACCTGTCCAACATCGCGTCGAGCGTGGTCATGCCTCTCCACAGACTCGACTATTTCGACGAGGAGGGCACGCCCTCGCAGTAGCCAGCATCCGCCCAGTGCGCGCGGTCGCCCATGGGCGGTCGTTCGCGGATCCCCTTGTGCGCGTGAGAGCAAGAGAGAGGGCCGCCCATCCGGGCGGCCCTTCGTGTGTGACCGGCATGTCGTCGGGAGGTCAGCCGATACCAATCGACTTACCTAGCTTCCGCACGCTCCCACTGAGCTTCGAGCGGGCGTCGAGGACACCGATGCGCGCGGCGCGCGCACGGACGGCGGCTCTGAGCTCCGTTTCCGCGCCGGCAACGTCGGACCGTCCTATCAGATTCTCCTTCTCTCCGGGGTCAGAATCGAGGTCGAACAGCTGCTCGGCGCCGTCTTCCTCCCGCCAGACGTACTTGTGGGGCCCCCGCCTGCATGCGATGAGAAGCGCGTGCTCGTCGAACCTGCGCCTGGGGAACGGTGCGCGCACCCCGAGCAGGGTCTCCGTGAAGACCGGTCCGCCTCCCGGGGCGCCTGCGAGGAGGCTCGGCGCTTGTTCCGAGCCGCTCGGAAGCCCGGAAGCCTCGCGGATGCTCACGGGGATCGACGAGTGTGACACCCAGTCGTTGACCTCTCCCCGCTCGATTCCGGGACCGTGGACGAGGAGCGGCACGCGGGCGACCTCGTCATAGATGGAGATGGGTGCGTGGCCGATCTTGCCGTGGTCGTAGAACTGCTCGCCGTGGTCGGCCGTGACGACGGTGACGGTTCGCGTGGAACGCCTCGACCAGTCCAGCAGCGGAGCGAGACATCTGTCGGCATAGAGCATCGCGGCATCGTAGAAGCCGGTGAGAATCTCTTCGTCGCCGGGCGCGTGCTCGACGTCCATGTCTGGAGGCTCCTTCTGTGAGCGGATGACCTGGCCCGTCCAACGGTCGATGTAGCGATACCTGTTCCACCGTATGCGCGCGTCGCCGATCGGGATCGATGCGCCCACCACGGCGCGCCGGTCGGCCTGCGTCGCGTAGAAATACCCGTGCAGGTCCATGTAGTGCAGCCAGAGAAAGAACGGTCGGTCCCCGTCCATAGAGCGCGCGAGTGCGAGTCCTCTCTCGGTCACCTTCTCCGCGCGCGAGCCCTCGTGAAGAGCGGGGTTGGCGCCCCTCGCGCACTCGCACAGGTAGTTGTACTTCGCTTTGGCGCGCCTGAGCCGCATGGTGACGCCCCCGCCCGCAACGCTCTTCACGAGCCTCATGGACCTGCGTCTCTCCCGCCGGCTGCGCCCCGCGAGGTCAGACGCGTAGAAGTCATCGAAGACGTCGAACCCTGCATCGTACCTGTAGTAGTGGCTCAGATAGGGGTTGGAGGCGACGACGGCCGCGGTCCTATAGCCGCGTCGGGACAGCTCCTCGACGAAGGTGGTCGTCCCGACCGGCAGCCCGATGACCTTCCCGCCATCGAGCGCGAGACCGCCGCGGAACATCGGTGGGAAGCCGAAGTACGTGGGGATCCCAGCGGCCACCGCGCGCGTGAACACGCGGCCCTCCGACCCGAACTCGCTGAGATGGGGCGTGAGCAGGCGACCGTTGCGCTCCCGGCCCAATCGGTCGGCGCGCATCGTGTCCAGCGTGACGAGTATGACGTTCGGAGAGGACAATCTGTTGACTCCCTGCTGTTCCCTCGAGGTAACGAAGGCCCGCGAAACAGAAACTTGGGCGAACGGGGGCTCGCGGACAGAAGCGCGCACGAGCAGCGGCTGGCGAACGCTACATGTAGCCCAGGTCCGCCAGGCGCCCCTTCATCTGCTCTTCTTCTTCACCGGACAGTTCGTCGTCGAATTCGCCGGACAGAAGCGACTTCAATATGAACGTGACGCATTCGTCGACCGAACTCATGTCCAGCTTCGGGAGGAGGTCCTCGATCTCAATGAAGACCTCCTCGGGTATCTCGACCTTGCGAGCGGCCATCCTACGCTCCCCCTCTCGAACGGCGCATCTTGCGCAGCACGGTCCCCAAGACCAGTCTGTCCTCTTCCTTGACGCCCATCGCGACGGTCAGAAGAGCGACCACGGCCAGACTGGCAAACA